>JAYSSW010000721.1:0-7266 GCA_043720335.1 Planctomycetia bacterium | reverse complement strand
GACTCGCCACGCATAGTTCACGACGGTTCGTCGTCCTCCGGTTCCGGCTTGCGCCGCTTCGGCGCCTTGAGATTGGCGGTCAGCGGGGCCGTGAGCTTCTCGTACCTCTCGAACAGGAACTCGACCCGTTCGCGGTCGGTGGCGAACGCCTTGGGCCGGTAGCACTTCTCCACCGCGCGGTCCAGCTTCGCGTGGGCCTTCACCAGCACCGACGGCGTGACGAGCGGGTCGTAGAGGTCGGCCAGGCTGCACGTCGGGAACTTCGCGCGGGCGTCCAGCACCTGCTGCGCCCATTCCTCGACCTGCGTCCGGCGCTTGTCGTCCGGCGCGTCGGGCCAGGGGACGTTGTTGTAGACGAGCTTCGCCGAGTAGCGGTAGTCCGACTTCAGCCGCCCGCAGACCTGCCGCACCCACGCCATGTGCATCGTCGACGACAGCACGCCGAAGTGGAAAAGCCCCGCTCCAGGCACGATGAGGCACAGGTTGCTGGCGATCACGCTGGCGGGCAGGAACCCGATCGGGATGTAGACGCGGCGTTCCGACGAGACCGACGGCACGATGAGATAGCCCTTGTCGACGTGGCTGACGAAGGCGAACTCCGACGACTGCGACGCCAGCTTCACGGTGTCCGCACGCTTGCTGGCGAGCCGGAACCGCTTCACCTCGTTGACGCGCCGCATCACCGGCTCGCAGTCGCGCAGCTCGATGGGATCGGCGTCCTTGAGCCAGAGGCACCAGCGCTTCTCGCCGTTGATGTACTCGTGGGCGCCGAGGAACAGGCGGATCCATTTCCTGGCCCTGGGGCACTCGCGCTCCAGCTCCTTCTTCTGCGCCGCGTCCAGGATCAGGTATCCGCCGTCGATCGGCTGGTTGCCGAACTTGATGACGGGCACGTCGCAGAGGGGCTTGCTGCGGTTGAGGATCACGGTTTCCGGGCCGTCGACGAGGTAGGGGTTGATGGTGTTCACGACGGTGGCGACCGGGTGCTCCGGGTCGGTCTCGTAGTCGAAGATGCGTTTGACCGGGGCGTCCGTCAGGCCGAAGCCGATGATGACCACGTGGACGTGCGCCTTGCCGCGCGCCTCGCTCTGCCAGGCGAAGGTGCGGTGCGCGAAGCGGATGCGGACGCCGCGCCGCAGCAGCTCGTGCCACAGCACGCCGACCTGCTCGCCCTGGGTGATGCTGTTCGTCGAAACGAAAGCGGCCGGGATCTCGGTCCCCTTGAGGTAGTCGGCCGCCTTCAGGTACCAGGCCGCGACGTAGTCGAGCAGGCCGGCGTTCCTCACTCCGGCGGCGACGGCCTGCAAGTCGGCCTGCTGCTCCTGCGACTGGTACTTGGCCCCCACGAAGGGAGGGTTGCCGAGCAGGTACGAGCACTTCTCGGGAGGCAGCACCGTCTTCCAGTCGGTCCGCAGGGCGTTGGCGTGGCGGATGGTGGCGCTCTTCCTCAGCGGCAGGCGGACGAAGTACTTGCCGAACGCCTCGGAAAGCCGCTGGTTCATCTGGTGGTCGACCAGCCAAAGGGCGACCTCGGCGATGCGCGCAGGGAACTCCTTGATCTCGATGCCGAACATGGCGTCGACGTCGACGACCGAGATGCCCTGGACATCGAGCACTTGTTGCTCGCCGAAAAGGGCCTTGAGGACGTCGATTTCGAGGATCCGCAGCTCGCGGTAGGTGACGACGAGGAAGTTGCCGCATCCGCAGGCGGGGTCGAAGAAGGTGAGCTTGCCGAGTTTCTGATGGAACTCGCGGAGGCGGTTCTTGTTCGCTTTCACCTTGTCGAAGTCGGCGCGCAGGTCGTCGAGGAAGAGGGAGCGGACCAGCTTGAGAATGTCGTGCTCGGAGGTGTAGTGAGCACCGACCTGGCGGCGCTGGCGCGGCTCCATGGCGCTCTGGAACAGCGAGCCGAACGCGGCGGGGGAGATGCGGCTCCAGTCGAAGCGGCAGCAGGTCAGCAGCCGGTCGCGCATGGCGCGGCTGAAGTCGGCGAAGGCGAGCGACTCGGCGAACAGGTCGCCGTTGACGTACGGCAGGTCGGCCAGCTCCTCCAGCAGATTGGCCTGCCGCTTCTCCAGCGGCGTGTCGAGGACTTGGAAGAGACGCGCCAAATGCACGCCTAGATCGTTGCCGCCGACCGCGGTGTGGTTCAGCAGATAGTCGGTGAAAGCGTTGCGCTCGAAGAGGCCCGTGTCCTCGGCGAAAAGGCAGAAGAGGACGCGGACGAGCAGCCGCTCCAGGTCGTGGCCGGAGTAGCCGCCGTCCTCCAGTGCATCGTGCAGGTCGCCCAGCAGCAGCACGGCCCGCAGATTCACGGGGTCATCGGGTTCCAGCTTGTGCTGCTTGTAGCCGGGAATGAAGGCGAACTTGTCCACGACAAGGTGCAGGCTCGCGACCAGCATCTCGAACGATTTGTCGTCCTCAAGATCGTGGAGAACGATCCACTCGAAGTCGCTGACGATGATGTAGCGCGGAATCTCGTCGTCGCGGCCTGCGTCCTTCAAGCTGCGGACGTACTGCATCGCCTGGCTTTCGGCCTTGTTCAGCGGCTTGCCCCGGCTCTTGTGCTCCACCAGCAGCGTGCCGGGCCAGAACAAGTCGATCGCGCCCCAGGCGCCGGACAGCTTCCTCACCGGTTCCTCGAAGCTGGCGACCGTGCGGCGCTTGACGCCGAAGACGGCGAAGAACTCGTTCCAGAACGTCTGCGCTTCGGCGACTTCGCGCGAGCCGTCGGACCACTCCTTGCTGAAGGCGACGGCGTTGCGGCGGATTTCATTCCAGGAGATCGGCATGGATCGTCGTTCCTCGATGCGGACGAATGCGGCCCCGGTCCGCTAATCTACGCCAGCACGGCGTGGACGACGTTGCCGGCCACGTCGGTGAGGCGGAAGTCGCGGCCGCCGAAGCGGAACGTGAGCCGGGCGTGGTCGATGCCCAGGCAGTGCAGGATCGTCGCGTGCAGGTCGTTGACGTGGACCGGGTCGGCGGCGACGTTGTAGCCGAAGTCGTCCGTCGCGCCGTGGCTGGCGCCCGCTTTGACGCCGCCGCCGGCCATCCAGACGGTGAAGCAGCGCGGGTGGTGGTCGCGGCCGAAGCCGAACGCGAGGTCGCCCTGCCCGAACGCGGTGCGGCCGAACTCGCCGCCCCAAATGACAAGGGTTTCGTCGAGCAGCCCGCGCTGCTTCAGGTCGCGCAGCAGGGCGGCGATCGGCTGGTCGACCGCCAGCACCTGCCGCCGCATCCCTTCGGTGACGTTGGAATGGTGGTCCCAGCCGCGATGGAAGAGCTGCACGAAGCGGACGCCGCGCTCGACCATGCGGCGCGCCAATACGCAGTGCCGGGCGAACGTGCCGGGCGTGCGGGCGTCGGGGCCGTAGGCGTCGAGCGACGGTGCGGTTTCGCGGGCGACGTCCATCAGTTCCGGCACGCTCGTCTGCATGCGGAACGCCATCTCGAACGAGTGGATGCGCGTCTCGATCTCCGGGTCGCCGACCTGCGCGTGACGCAGGCGGTTCAGTTCGTTGACGCCCTCGACGACGCTGCCGCGCGTCTCGGCCGACATCCCCTGCGGGTTGGCGAGGTACGCGACCGGATCACCGGCCGCTTGAAAGGCTACCCCCTGGTGCTGCGACGGCAGGAAGCCGCTGTGGTAGAAGCGCGAATGGACCGGCTGGTCGAGGGGGCCGGACAGCATGACGACGAAGGCGGGCAGGTCGCGGTTGGCCGAGCCGAGGCCGTAGCTGAGCCACGACCCCATGCAAGGCAGCCCCGACTGCGGCCTGCCGGTCTGCATGAACACGACGGCGGGGTCGTGGTTGATCGGCTCGGTGTGGACCGAGCGGATCATGCACAACTCGTCGGCCACGCCCGGCAGGTGCGTCCAAAGCTCGCTCATCGGATGCCCCGCCCGCCCGGCCTGCCGAAAGCGGTACGGCGTGCTGGCGGCCTGGAAGCGGGCCTGGCTGCGCGTCATCAGCGTCACGCGCTGCGTGCCGAGCACGGAAGCCGGCATGTCCTCGCCGTGCCTTTGCCGCAGCGTCGGCTTGGGGTCAAATGAATCAATGTGCGACGGCCCGCCCGCCATGAACAGGTAAATGACGTTCTTCGCGCGCGGCGCGAAGTGCGTGCGCCCCAGCGCGCCCGGCACCGGCTCCGCGTGTGATGTTGGCTCCAGCAGCGACGCCAGCGCCGCCACGCCGAGGCCCGCCGAGGTGCGCTGCAGGAAACGACGGCGCGAAAATATCAATGCGTCATGCATGGCAATTGGTCCGAATCATTCACCACAGAGGCACAGAGAACACAGAGACAAGGCAAAGAGACAAGGCCTGTTCAAGCAGCACCAACTCTCCCTGTATTTCCTCTGTGCTCTCTGTGCCTCTGTGGTTAGCGCTTTGGGATATCAACGGATCAGCTTCAACTCGAAGGTCGCCTGCTTGCCGAGATGCTTCGACAGGCCGTCCCCCTTCAGCCACAGGGCGGCGGGCTGGTCGCTCTTGAGGTACGAGTCCCAGAACGCCAGCGACGCCGTCTTGATGCTGCGCTGGAACGCCTCGTCCATCTTCCGCGTGTCGGCTTTCAGTTTCGGGACACGGCCGCTGAAGATCATGTGGTCGCCGTCCTGGAAGATGATGAGGAACTTGTCGGCGCCCTGGATCTTGTCGAAGGGGACGCGGCGGTCCTTGGCGGCTGTCTCGCCGATCGGGCTGTCGTCGAGCGTGCCGGTCATGTGCAGGCTGGGAATCTTGACGTTGACATAGGCCTTGTCAACGCCGAAGCGGGGCACGGGCGCGCTCATCGGAATGATCGCCTTGACGCGCTCGTCCTTCAATTTGGGCGCCATTCCAAGGGCGGCGGCGCCGGTCTGCCCGGCCACCATGAGCGTCGTGTTGGCGCCGAACGAGTGCCCGGAAAGGCCGACCGATTTCAGGTCGAGCTTGCCCTTGAGAACTTCGTGGTCCTGGTTCCGCTTGACGAGCTGGTCGAGGACGAACGACACGTCCTTGGCCCGGTCGACCGCGTTGCGCGGGTCGGCGGCGGCTTTCTTCAGGGCTTCGAGCGGCTTCGAGCTCCCCTTGAGGACGTCGGTGTCGGAGCCGGGGTGCTGCAGGTGGACCGAGACGTAGCCGTGGCTGGCCCAGCACTCGCCGAGGTAGGCGTAGCCGTCGCGGGATCCCCCCAGGCCGTGCGAGAAGAGCAGCACCGGCGCGGCGGTTTTCATTTCCTTCGGATGGTAGATCTTGGCCGGCACCGTCCGCTTGCGCGTGGCGTCTTCCCATTCGGCCTTGAACGACGCGACGGCGTGCGGCCCCGTGTCCGCCTTCGGCCAAACCGGCTTCTCCTGCGCGGCGAGCGGCTGCGTCAGCAGCAGCGACGCCAGCACCAGCATTCCCACGCGGACCATGTCAGGCTCCTTCAAGGCGTACGATCACGTCTTCTTCTTGCGCCGCTTGCTTGGCGTCGCGGGTTGCTCAAGCAGTTCTTCCCACGACGCGACGCACTGGGTGCGTTCGATCAAGGCATGAAGCGTCGACCGACACGCAATCTTGTCCAGTTTCGCGGCGATTGCATCGCTGGGCGGTCCTAAGCGGATCTCGCCGAGTCGGCGGAGAATCCTGCCAGCGACAGAAGCGCGCCCTTCGATGATTTTGTTTGCGAATCCTTTGGCGTATCCTTCTGCAAATCCTTGCGCGAAGCTCTGCGCGAATCTTTGCACGAAGACCGCGCCGATCCCTCCTGTGAATTTGTCCGCGAACCGCTGCGAGAAAACCCGCCCGAAGCTTTCGCCGAAGCTTTCAGCAAACCCGTCTTCGGTGATGGTCTCGTGGATCGTTGATTCTGTCATGGCGATGCCTCGTGGCGAAGTGAGGGCAGGCGACTTCGACGCTCCGCTACGGTTTCTTCTTTCGTAGCCTGCTCGACGGCGCGGGTTCCTCAAGGAGTTCCTCCCAGGATGCCGCCAAAAGAATTCGACGCATCAACGTATCCAGCGCTTGTTCGGACGCAATCGCGGCGAGTTTGTCGGAGATCGGTTTGCTGGGAGCGCCGAATCGCATGTCGCCAAGGAGGCGCAACGTCTGGCGTGCCTTGATGATTTGCCCTTCGACGCGGCCTTCCTCAAGCGTGGCCTGATACGTGGTCGACTCTTTCATGGCAGAACCTCGTCGGAAAAGCTGGACTGCGACGGCGCTCGGCAGACGCAGGCCCAGCAGGAAATAGGTGGCGACAGCCAGCGTTTCAAGTTCCTTGCCGGACGCTTCGGCGTCGAGGCGGCGGTTCAGCTTCGCGATGATCTCTTCCATGTGGTCCTCAGCCCCCTGGCAGAGCGGCGCCAGCGGCAGCAGGCCGAGCGGGCCGGCCAGGATCGTCTCGGCAGGCACCTGCCACAGCCGCACCACCTCGTAGCGGAACACGAAACAGGGCCGCTGGTCCGGCGTCACGACCTGCAGCTCGCCCGTTATGTTCGACGCGTTCGCCTTCGGCGTCAGCAGCACGACGACGCTCAGCACCGGCATCGCGTGGCGGTGGTACAGCACTGCATTGTACCAGAACATGCGCTCCACCAGCGACTTGTCACGGCCCGACTGGAACTCGAAATGGACCAGGAACTCGCCCCGTTTCGTAGTGACGCGAAGCACCTTGTCGGCGGCGGCGGACAGCGCCGAGGCGTCGGCGTCGATCAGCGTCGCGTCAAGCACGTCGGCCACGCCGACCAGTGCCAGCGCGTCGCGCGGCCTGGCTTCCAGCAGGTGCTTGAACGTCACGTCGTAGTGCTTCGGCTGGTCCATGTTCGCCTACTCGCGCGTCACCGTCTCGTCGAGGTTGAGCAGCAGGTTCGCGATCGCCGTCCACGCCGCGTGCTCGGCGACGTCGAGGTTCGCCGGCCTCGGGTGGCTGCCGAAGTTCACCAGCTTCGACGCCGCGTCGCGGTCGGCCTGGAAGCGGGCGAGCTGCGTTTCGTAGCGCGCCTTGAGCGCCTTCGCTTCCTGCGCCGTCGGCGTGCGGGCCACGGCGCAGCGGAACGCGAACGCGATGCGGCCATCGAGGTCGTCGGGGCCTTGCGACAGGATCCGCTGCGCGAACACGCGGGCCGCTTCGACGAAGGTGGGGTCGTTCAGTGTCGTCAGTGCTTGCAGCGGCGTGTTGGTGCGCGAGCGGTCGACGCAGCAGTCCTCGCGGCTTGGGGCGTCGAACAGGGCGAACATCGGGTGCAGCGACGTGCGCCGCCAGAAGGCGTACAGGCCGCGGCGGTGCTGCTAGTCGCCGGTG
>JAYSSW010000720.1:0-3465 GCA_043720335.1 Planctomycetia bacterium | reverse complement strand
CCATGAGGTTGTAGGCGAGTCCGCGCAGCACCGCCTCCTCCGTGAACGTGCCGTTCTTCTGGTTGATCCAGAGGTGGTTGGCCTGGGCGTCGTTGGCGATGAACAGGTCGGGCCAGCCGTCGCCGTTGAAGTCGGCGGCGACGATCCCCAGGCCGTGGCAGGGCAGGGCGGCCAGCCCCGCCTCCAGCGTCACGTCGCGGAAACGGACCTCGCGCTTCGGGGACTCGCCCGTCAGGTTGCGGAACAGCTTGACCGGCGAGCCTTGGTAGTTGTTGGGGTGGCAGAAATCGGGGAAGCCCCCGGTCCCCTTGCAGGTGACGCTGCGGTTGTAGTCGACGTAGTTGACGACGACGAGGTCGAGCCAGCCGTCGCGGTCGAAGTCGACGAACGCGGCCGACGCGCCCCAGTACGGGCTGCTGACGCCGCTCGTCGCCGTCTGGTCGAGGAAGCGTCCCTTGCGGTCGTTGAGGAGCAGCTTCACGCCGCCGAACTGGGTGACGAGCACGTCGGGCCAGCCGTCGTTGTTCACGTCTCCGACGGCGACGCCCATGTTGTGCCCGGCGAAGTCGAGGCCGGACCCGGCACTGGCGTCCTCGAACGTGCCGTCGGCGCGCTGGACGAAGAGCCGGTTCTTCGCCCCGTCAGGTCCGCCGTTCTGCAGGAACAGCAGATCGAGCCTGCCGTCCTGGTTGGCGTCGAACGCGGCCGCCCCGGAACCGATGATCTGCGGCAGGAAGCAAGGCCCGGTGGGGCCAGCGTCGTGCGTGAAGTCGATTCCCCGCGACACGGTCACATCGTCGAACCAGTTCGGCTCCATGTCCGCAGCGCCGTCGTCATGGCGGAACCACAGCACGAGGAACAGGGCCGCGACCACGCCCAGCGACATCGCGACCAACGCGGCTTTCCGTTGCATTCCAGCTTCCCGGGTTCGTGGATTCAACGACGCGATCATACCAACGCGCAGCGCGAGGCACAAGGGTCGCGGCCGGAACGCCAGAAGCCCGCGAGGTGGACTCGCGGGCTTCTGGAAGGTTGTCGGATCGTCGCGGACCCGATCAATGGTTCAGGAAGAACTCGTTCGAGTTGACCAAGGCCCACATCACGTCCTGGTAGTAGCCGGTCCAGAACGCCTGCGTCGTGGGCGTGGTCGCGGAGCCGGGGCGGAAACTGAACATCTTCGGGTTCAGGAACTTGTCCAGCTCCTTCTCGGTCGGCGGGCGGCTGACGGTCGCGAGGAACAGGTCACGCACGGCGTCGCGGGCTGCAGTCGGGGTGTTGGCGCGCTTCTTCAGCACGGCGGCCACGGTCCCTTCGTTCTCGTCCATGATATCCTCGTTGATCTTCTGGCCGTTCATGAGCAGCAGCGACTGCACGACCGTGCCGCTGTAGTTGCCCTCCTCGCCCTCGTCGTTGCCGAAATTGACGTTGAGCTTCGACAGCCAGTCCTCGCGCGCCTCGCGCTTTTTCGCCTTGTCCTGGCCGATCTTCGCCTGGGTGGCGGTCATCAGCGACTCGAAGAGCTGCTCCGGCGTCATCGGCTTCTGGAGCATGCGCGGGAAGAACGCCTCGTCGTCGCTCTTGTCGTTGTACTTCGACGACTTGCCGCTCAGGCCGTAGGCGCGGCTGTTGGCGATCCAGCGGACGATGTCCTTCGGGTTGTGCTTGTACTTCTTGGCCCAGTCGTCGCCGAGGCGCTCCAGCAGGTCGGGGTGCGACACGGGGTTGTGATCGCCGAAGTCGTCGAGGGCGTCCTTGGTGAAGCTCTTGCCGAAGAAGTGGCCCCACATGCGGTTGACGAAGGCCTTGGCGAAGTACGGGCTGGCGACGATGTTCTTGGCGAGGTACTCGCGGCGCGAGCCGGAGAAGTTCTTGGGCAGCCCCTTGCCGTCGAGCGTCATCGAGTCGGTGAACAGGAGGACGCCGTTGCGGCGCTCGTAGGGGACGAGGCCCTTCTCGTTGAACAGCGTGTTCTCTTTCAGCTCGTACTGCTGGACGCCGGCCATGCCCTTCTTTTTCTTCTTCGCCATCATGTCGGGCCGGCCGTTGGGGTCGACCTGGCGGTAGAAGGCGTTGATGGCCCAGAAGTGCTGCTGGTTCCATTCGCCGTTGAACGGGTGGTCGTGGCACTGCACGCACTGCGTGCGGATGCCGAGGAACAGCTTGGTCGTGCGCGACGTGACGGGGACCATGTCCCAGGCGCCGTTCTTGGCGCGGTCCTGGGTGATCGCCTCGCCGAGATGGTGCAGGACGAAGTTGACGGCGCCGTTCTTGTTCGTGTCGCCGGTCGCGGTGATGAGGGCGGTGGCGGTCTTGGCCCAATCGGGGGCGTCGGACTTGCTCCCCTGGAAGTGGTCGATCAGCCAGTCTTTCATCTGTTCCTGATAGACCTTGGCCGACCCGGTGCGGGTCAGGAGCATGACGGTCCAGTGGTTCGCGAAGTGCTCCGCGAACTCGGCGCCGCTGCCGTACTCCTTGCCTTCGAGCATCCATTCGATCAGCTGCGAGCGGCGTCGCGTCTCAGGCACCTTCAGGAAACGGCTGATCTCCTCGACCGTCGGAATGCGGCCGATGATGTCGAGCGACGCCCGGCGGATGAACTCGTAGTCGGTGCAGCGGTCGGCGGGGGCGATCTTGTTGTCGTTCCAGCCCTTCTCGACCAGTTCATTGATGAGCGCGACCTGCTCGACGCCGCCCCGGCTGCCTTCCATCACGTCGATGATGCGCGGCGTCACCTTGGGCAGCTTCACGTCGGGCTTCTTGTCGTCCCCTTTGTCGTCGTCCTTGGCCGGGGGAGCCTTCTTTTCCGTCTTCTTGCCGTCCCCCTTGGTCTGGGCGTCGAGCGCGCCGGAGGCGGCGAACGCGAGGCACGCGACCGCCATGACGCCCATTCCCAGGAGCAGCCCGCGCTGCCAACGGATCTTGCTGAGCATCCCACGATCTCCCTTGCTGGCCTGTGCAAACGATGGATTCTTGTCGAGAAGGCGACCAACTTCATCTTAGTGCGTGCCGCGCAACCCTGTCAAAAGGAAACCGACCCAGCCTCCGAATTCGCGGTCGAACCGGCACGATGGGGGAAATTCCCTCCTTGTGTGAGACGCTGCCGCTTGAATAATAGTTCCCAAACCGTCCCAGGGGAGCCGACATGCACGAAGCGTTGAAGCAGAAGTTGATCGAATGCCTCGCGGGAGCCGACACGACCGATCTGCTCGACCGCGTGACGGCGTTCCGCAACGGCATGGAACCCGACGCGATCCCGCTCATCGAAGCGGAGTTGCGGCGGCGCGGCATGAACCAGCGCAAGGTGGAGGAGCATCGCGAGGAGTGCGAGCGGACATGCCTGTTTTCAGCCGACGGGGTTGCTCTGAAGTGCAGTCGGTGCCGTCGGCCTGCGCTGGTGGTCGCGTGGGGTTGGCACCGCGTGATGGGGAGCTTTCCGCTGTTCCCGTGCCGGCTGCGGTTGTGTGC
>JAYSSW010000719.1:0-7286 GCA_043720335.1 Planctomycetia bacterium | reverse complement strand
CCCGCCGAGGTCGAAGAGCACGCCTTCGGGCTGGGCGGAGCCGGCGAGATCGTCAGGGATCGGGAGGTGGATGTCCATGAGGGAAGTTTAGCGCCAGGGCCTCGCGGTGGACAGCTGCCGAGGCGACTGTTTTCCGGGGAAAAGCAATTTTTCACAGGCTCTCAGGGCTGAGCCCGAAGCGCGAGCGAGGAAAGCCGCGCGACGATGCGAAACAAGGGAACGGCGACTCGCGCAGCGAGAGCCGCGACTCGCTGCGCATCGTCGAACGGGAGACGCTTCTCTTGCGACGTCGCGCGGGTCGGCCTCGCTCGCGCTTCGGGCTCAGGCGTCCGGCGACTCTCAAGGAACTGCCTTCTTCCCGGTCGTTCCTTTCCGTGGTGCCGCCGCACCGCGGCGTTCAAGGTTCGCTACTCGCTCGGCGGCGCGTCTTCGACGAGCGGCGGCGTCTCGCCCGACGGCGGGGGCGCCGTCTCGGACTGCTCGATGTCCTCGCTGGCGACCTTGGCGAGCGACGCGATCTTGTCGGCGTCGTTCAGGTTCATGACGCGCACCCCCTGGGTGTTGCGGCCCACGGTGCGGATCTCGCTGACGTGCGTGCGGTTGACCATGCCCTGCGAGGTGATGAGCATGATGTCGTCGCCGTCGCGGACGGGGACGATGCCGACGACGGGGCCGTTGCGCTCGGAGGTGCGGATGTCGCGCAGCCCCTTGCCGCCGCGCCGCTGCTTGCGGTAGCGCATGCCGGAGCGCGTTTCCGCCGGCTCCCCCTCGGTTTCCACGAGGGGAGCTTCGACGACGGGTTCGACCACTTCGCCCTCCTCGCCTTCGGGCACATCGACGCCGGCGGTGTTGGGGCCGAACGGGGTCCGCTTGCCGTAGCCGTTCTCGCACAAGGTCAGCAGCGAGCCTTCGGGGTCGGCGACGACCATGCCGACCACTTCGTCATTGGGCATGAGGTTGATCCCCTTGACGCCGTAGGTGTCGCGTCCCATCGGGCGGGCGTCGGCTTCGCCGAAGCGGATCGCCATGCCGAGCTTGGTGCAGAGGACGACTTCGTCGCCGGCGCGGACCAGGACAACGGAAATGAGCTTGTCGCCCTCCTCAAGCGCGATGCCGATGATGCCCCCCTGCTTGGGTCGGCTGTACTTGTCGAGGGAGGTCTTCTTGACCAGGCCGCGACGGGTGGCGAGCATCAGGCACCAGCCCGGATCGAACTGGCGCACCGGGATGACGCTGCTGATGCGCTCACCTTCGCGCAGGGACAACACGTTGGCGATGGCGCGGCCGGCGCTGGTGCGCGACATCTGCGGCAGGTCGTAGACCTTGATCCAGTAGAGCTGCCCCCAGTCGGTGAAGCAGAGGAGGTAGGCGTGCGAGGAGGCGACGTAGAAGTGCTCGATGAAGTCGTCCTCGCGGGTCGATCCGCCGGAGACCCCCTTGCCGCCGCGGTGCTGCGAGCGGTAGGTGCTGAGGGGCAGCCGCTTGATGTAGCCGTTGTGGCTGAGGGTGACGGCGTTGGTCTCCTCGGCCATCAGCTCCTCGGGCTTCATCTTGCCCGCTTCGTTGCCGGTGATCTCGGTCTTGCGCTCCTCGCCGTACTTGTCGCGGATGGTCTCCATATCGTGGCGGATGACGGCGAGGATGTTCGCGTCGTCGGAGAGCAGCCCCTCGTAGCCGCGGATCTGCGAGCGGAGGGTGGCGTACTCCTTGAAGATCTCGTCGCGTTCGAGGGCGGCGAGCTGGCCCAACTGCATGCGGACGACCGCCTCGGCCTGCTGCTCGGTCATGAAGTAGCTGGCCGCCGTGCCGATTTCTTTCTGCAAGGCTGCGAAGTTGGCGTCGCCGAGGGCGCGTTCCATGAGCGCGGCCGACACCTCCAGCCCCTGCAGCGCGATCTTGGCGTCGGCGCGGCTGGGCGATGCTCGGCAGACGCGGATCACCTCGTCGAGCGACGAGATCGCGATCAGCTGCCCTTCCAGGATGTGGCTGCGCCGCTTGGCTTCACGCAACAGGTAGTCGGTGCGGCGGCGGATCACCAGCACGCGGTGCCGCAGGAACTCCTCCAGCATCTGCTTGATTGTCAGCGTCTTGGGGCGCCCGTCGACCAGGGCGAGCAGGATGAGGCTGACGGTCTTCTGCAGGGGGGAGTACTGGTAGAGCTGGTTCAGGACCAGTTCGGGGTCGGCGTCGCGTTTGAGGTCGAGGACGATGCGGACCGGCTCGCCGCTTCGGGCGCTCGATTCGTCGCGCATGGCCGAGACGCCCTTGACGCGCTCCTCCTTGACGAGTTCGCCGATCGCTTCGGCCAGGCGGTTGCGGGTCTGCTGATAAGGCACCTCGTGGATGATGACCTGGTTGCGGACGCCTTCCTCGTTGATGGAGGCGCGGGCGCGGAGGGTGATCTTGCCGCGCCCGGTGCGGTAGCCGTCGTAGATGCCCTGCCGGCCGCAGATGATGCCGCCGGTGGGGAAGTCGGGGCCGGGGATGACTTCGATGAGCTGGTCGATGCTGACGTCGGGCTCGTCGATGAGGCGGATGACGGCGTTGGAGACTTCACCGAGGTTGTGGGGCGGGATCTCGGTGGCCATGCCGACGGCGATGCCGTCGGAGCCGTTGACGATGAGGTTGGGGAACTTGCTGGGCAGGACGAGCGGCTCGCGGTACTTGCCGTCGTAGTTGTCGATGTAGTCGACGGTGTCGCGCTCAAGGTCCTCCAGCATCTCGGCGGCGATGTGCGAGAGGCGCGCCTCGGTGTACCGCATCGCGGCTGGCGGGAGGCCGGCGATGGAGCCGAAGTTCCCCTGGGGGTGGACCAGGCGGTGGCGCATGTTCCATTCCTGGCCCATGCGGACCAGGGTGGGGTAGATGGCGCCGTCGCCGTGCGGGTGGTAGCGCTTCATCGTCTCGCCGACGATGCCAGCGCACTTGGTCGTGGACGAGCCGGGGCCGAGGTTGAGGTCGTGCATGGCCAGCAGGATGCGCCGCTGCGACGGCTTCAGGCCGTCGCGCACGTCGGGCAGGGCGCGGCTGATGATCACGCTCATCGCGTAGTTGAGGTAGCTCTCCTTCAGCTCGTCCTCGATCTTCAGGCGGGGCGGCCCCGCCCCCTCGGGAGGCGGGCTGGCGGGCGTTTCCGGCGGCGTGGGGGGGAGTTCGTCGGACAAGGTTCCGGTCCCTCAAAAACCATGGGAAACCAGCGGGGATTCGCTTCGCTCGTCAAAGGTTCATCCTATCAAAAAACGCCCCTTTCCACCAGCGAATTCGCCAGTGATTCATGCGCCAAATCCGCTTTTCTTCGCGGCGTTTCGTGGTAGCATGACCCCACCCCAGGCGAGTCGGTTTCTCAAGCACGGAACATCATCGGAGATCGAGCATGCTGCGTAGCGCGAAGTGGGTTCTCGGGGCCGTCTGCGGCCTGCTGCTGGCACAGTCGGCGGCGCCGTCGGCCGTGGCGCAGGAGTCGCAGGCCGCCGCCACCTCCCGGAAGAAGCTGGCCACCAAGATCACCATCGACATCAAGGAGGTCGGCACCAAGGCCTTCTTCGAGGAGATGAACCTCGAACTCGACAAGCCCTTCCGCTTCGTCATCGACAACGCCTCCGGCGTCTCCAACAACACCAAGATGACCTACAAGGGCAAGGACGTCTCCGTCGAGAAGATCCTCAACGACCTCGCCGACAAGTACGAGTGGGGCTTCTTCGTCAAGTCCGACGTGGGCAACAACAAGGTCGACGGCGCCATCGTCATCCGCAAGAGCAGCAAGGGCAAGGAGCGCGGCTACGAGGCCGGCAAGGAGCCGAAGAAGGCGGCGGACAAGTCGTCGCGGATCGATTTCGATCCGCGCCCCGAAGTCGCGCGCTCGTTTCTTGTCAAGCCCCAGGATGAGCAACGCGATTCCTGGGGGTTCCACCCCGCCGCCTATCGGCAGCGGGCTTGATAACGTCGCCATGAATTTCGACCCCACCAATCGCTTCGCTCATGGTGGGGCTTGCGATCTGAAATCTGAAATCAAATATCTGAAATCCCCGAAATGCCCCTTCGCTTCAACCCAGCCCACGCGGATGACAACGGCCTCGTCGCGATCGGCGGCGACCTGGAGCCGGCCACGCTCGTCCGCGCCTACCGCAGCGGCGTCTTCCCCTGGTTCAACGCGGGTGAACCGTTCCTCTGGTGGTCGCCCAACCCGCGTGCCGTCTTCGATCTCGACACCTACCACGTCTCGCGCCGGCTGACGCGCACCATGCGCTCCGGCAAGTGGCGCGTCACCTTCGACCTCGCCTTCCGCGCCGTGATGACCCAGTGCGCCGAGCGGCCCGACGGGCTGACCTGGATCACCGCCGACATGATCGACGCCTACGAACGGCTGCACCACCTCGGCGTCGCCCACAGCGTCGAGGCCTGGCACGGCGACGAACTGGGCGGCGGCCTCTACGGCATCTCCATCGGCGGCTTCTTCTCCGGCGAGTCGATGTTCACCCGCGTCACCGACGGCTCCAAGATCGCCCTCGCCGCGCTCGTGCAGCACCTCCGCCAGCGTGGCCACGTGCTGTTCGACACCCAAATGGTCACGCCCCACACAGCAACCTTGGGCGCCCAGGAGATCCCGCGCAGTGACTATTTGAAACGCCTGCGCCACGCCTTGGCCCTGCCGGTGACCTTCGCGTGAAAAGAGACAGGGGAATTAGCCACAGAGGTCACAGAGAACACAGAGAGAAGTGTCGCCAAGCCCCAGGATGAGCGAAGCGATTCCTGGGGGTGAGCCGGCGCACGCTGCCGACCCCCACCAATCGCGTTGCTCATGGTGGGGCTTGGTGATTCTCAATCTGCAATCTGAACTCTGCAATCTGCAATCCGAAGACCCCCACCAATCGCGTTGCTCATGGTGGGCCTTGGCGACATACTCTCACCCTTCTCCCGCCTTTCTCTGCTTTTTCTCGGTGCTCTCGGTGTCCTCTGTGGCTGAACGTTTTCTTCTACACTGACGGCGCCTACGATGGCAGGGTTGTCTGTTCCGCACGATCATCCCGGAAAAACCCCGCATGGACGAAGCCCCCTACCAGCCGACGGAACGCCGGCCGATCGCGTCGCGGAGCTGGCGCGTCTCGCAGGCCGCCGCGTCGTGGCTGGCCCGGCGCGGCGTCTCGCCCAACGCGATCTCGCTGGCCGGCATGGCCTGCGGCGCCGTCGCCGGCGCGGCCTTCGCCGCGACCCGGTGGCTGCCCGGCGCGGAGCGGGCCGCCTGGGTCTTCGCCGCCCTGTTCATCCAGCTCCGCTTGCTCGCCAACCTGCTCGACGGCATGGTCGCCATCGAATCGGGGCGGGCGTCGGCGGTGGGCGAGCTGTACAACGAAGTCCCCGACCGCGTCTCCGACGCAGCCATCCTGATCGGCGCGGGCTATTCCCTGGGGGGCGACCCGGCGCTCGGCTACCTCGCCGCCTGCGCCGCCCTTTTCACCGCGTACGTGCGGGCGATGGGGAAGGCCGCCGGGGCGCCGCAGGACTACGGCGGCCCGATGGCGAAGCCGCACCGCATGGCGCTGATGACCGTCGTCGCTTTGGCGTGCGCGACGCTGCCGGCCGAATGGAGCGTCTTCCCCGCTGACGCGCCGATTCGCGGGTTGACGGCGGCGGGGCTGCTCGTCGTCGCGGTCGGCGGCGGCGTGACGGCGGCGCGTCGGCTGCTCCGCATCGCCGCCCATCTGCGCAAGGGGAAGCCGTGAACCCGGAAGCGAAAGAACGCCTGTTCGGCTGGCAGCACGCCTTCGACCATCCGGTCGTGGTGGCAGCAGTCATCATGATCGTGGCGATCCTCGCCGTCACGCCCGTCGTGATCCTGCTCCTGGCGGAGCTTGGCAAGATCAACTCCGCGTCACGCCTCGAACTGATGCGCCGCTATCGGTCGTGGCTCGTGCTCGTCCCGCTGATCCTGGCGCCGATCCTGCTCGGGGCGGCGTTCACCATCGTCGCGGCCGGCGTCCTCAGCCTGCTCTGCTACCGCGAGTTCGCCCGCGCCACCGGGCTCTTCCGCGAGAAGCTCATCAGCCTCGTCGTCGTGCTCGGCATCGTCGGCCTGACCTTCGCCTCGCTCGACCACTGGCAGCGCCTCTTCATGGCGCTGATGCCCCTCACCGTCGGCGCCATCGCCATCGCCGCCATCCTCAAGGACCAGCCGCACGGCTACCTCCAGCGCGTCGCGCTCGGCTTCCTCGGCTTCGGGCTGTTCGGGTCGTGCCTGGGGCATCTCGGCTTCCTCGCCAACGACGCCAACTACCGCCCCATGCTGGTCCTGATCTTCCTCAGCGTCGAACTCAACGACGTGTTCGCCTACCTCGTGGGAAAGTCGCTGGGCCGCCGCAAGCTCGCCCCCAACACCAGCCCCAACAAGACCGTCGCCGGCGCGGTCGGCGCCCTGGTGCTGACCACGCTGCTCGTGGCGCTCGTCGGCTCGTTCGTCTTCGACGGCACGGTCCTTGGCCGGCCCGTCCCGCTGCTGCTGCTCGGCGCCCTGGTCAGCGTCCTGGGGCAGTTCGGCGACCTGATGCTCTCCTCGATCAAACGCGACCTCGGCATCAAGGACATGGCGGCCACGCTGCCCGGACATGGCGGGCTGCTCGACCGCTTCGACAGCGTCATCCTCGTCGCCCCGGCCGTGTTCCATCTCGTCAACTACTTCGTCGGCGTCGGGGTCGGCCAGCCCGCGAACGTGTGGACGGGGAGGTGAGCGATGGAGCCTTGGGACATGAAGCCCGCCCGTGACCTCGGCCTGCCCGCGGCGGAGCGGCTGAAGAGTTTGGACCGTGAAAGCGGCCTCGTCTCGACCGCCACCCATTTGGCGTGGTGGACGCTGGTGCGCGGCTACCTGAAGGTGTGGCACCGGCTCGCCATCGAAGGCCGGCAGCACCTGCCCGCCAAGCCTCCCTTCGTGCTGGTCGCCAACCACAGCAGCCATCTCGACGCCTGCGTGCTGGCGGCCCCGCTGCCGATGCGGCACCGCGACCGCATCTTCCCCATCGCCGCCGGCGACGTGTTCTTCCAGACGCCGCTGGTGTCGGCGTTCGCGGCGTTGATGCTGAACGCGCTGCCGATGTGGCGGAAGAAGTGCGGCCCGCACGCCCTGGAGCAGCTGCGGCGGAAGCTGGTCGAGGAGGAGTGCGCGTACATCCTGTTCCCGGAGGGCGCCCGCAGCCGCGACGGGGCGATGCTGCCTTTCAAGCCGGGCCTGGGGATGCTGGTGGCGGGGACGGCGGTGCCGGTCGTGCCATGCCACCTCGACGGCTGCTTCGCGG
>JAYSSW010000718.1:0-7288 GCA_043720335.1 Planctomycetia bacterium | reverse complement strand
CCTGGAACTGGCCGCCGCCGCCGAAGCCGCCGCCCTGGAACTGGCCACCGCCCTGGAACTGGCCGCCGCCCTGGAACTGGCCGCCGCCTTGCATCTGGCCGAACTGGCTGATCGGGATGACGAGGTCGCCGACCGGGTACACCTTCAGGACCTTGTCCTTCAGCATGCGGTCGTTCGTCGTCACCTCAATGAAGTTGCGGCGGATCAGGTACGTCGCGTTGTTCGTCGGCACCTGCGACAGCACCAGACGCAGCGCCGTTCCCATCGTCATCGTCCGCGGCACCCCGGGCAGCTTCACCTGCGCGTCGTACGGGTCCGGGGCGTCCACGTTCTCCTCCTTGAAGGCGTTCGTGTCGACCAGGATCGGCAGCTCCTTGCCCTTGGCCGCGAACTTCTCGTAGAAGAGGCTCAGCGCGTCCTTCAGCGAGATCGGGTTGATGAAGTCCTTCGTCTCCATCGGCTCCTGGAGCAGGCGGAAGATCGTGTTCGACTCCTCGCGCCCCTTGTCGTCGTCGGGCAGGCTGCTCGCCTCGTACTTGTCCTTGCGCAGGTCGCGGATCGCCTTCCACGTCGCCAGCGGCGGGAAGTAGATGCCCGGCTCGTCGGGGAACGGGACGTGCGACTTCTCGATCTCCAGCATCACCGACAGGAAGCGCTCCTCGCGGAGCCTTTTCAGCTCGTGGTTCTTCTGGAGGTGGTAGTTGGCCAGCGTGATGTCGTAGACCGCTTTCAATGCCACCGGCGGTTCCAGCCCGCGCAGCTTGGCGTCGTTCTGCATCTGGAACACGCCGGCGATGATGTCGGCCTTGGTCTTCTCCTCGAAGCGTCCCTGGTTCATCAGGTTGCGGAACACGCGGAACTGCGCCTCGACGCGCTCCTCGTAGCTTTTGCGCTGCTGCTCGCGCTGGATCTGCTCGGCGACGGTGTCGCTGATGCGGGCCAGCTCGGCCCGGCGCAGTTTGATGTTGCGGGCCTGGTTGCCGGCCTCGCCCAGCGACGTTTCCAGCCGGGCGCTCAGGGCGCCTCGGGTCCTCTCGTCGAGGTCGGGATGGTCCTTGACGCGCGCCGCGGTGTTGCGGAGCAGGTTCAGCACGCCGTCGGGGTCGCTGACCAGGTCGCGGCGGACCTGGCGGAGCGTGTCCTCGACCGACTGCTCCAGCTTCTGCCGCTCGATGAGCTGCCGGTCGCGCTGCGCGCCCAGCAGGTCGTCGCCGCCGACCGCGCCGGGGGCGGGAACCTTGGGCTCCTGGTCCTGCAGCAGCGCGATCCAGTTGACCTTCTCGATCTGCCCCTTGCCGTCGACCCGGCGGACGACCGAGTCGGCCTTGCCCTGGCGCTTGGCGATCTGTTCGCGGATGGTCGCCTTGGTGACCTTGCCCGCCTTGATCTGCTCGACGATCTTCAGGCCCGCGTCGGCCTCGTTGTCATGCGGCGCCAGCTGGCGGACCTGCTCGAAGATGCGTCCCGCCGCGTCGAACTGGCTGTCCTCGATCGCCATCTGGGCGCTCAGGATCAGCTCCTGGTGCTGCAGCTTCGTCTGCTCGTAGGCGAACGCCAGCGCACGGTCGGCACGCAGCAGCGCCGGCCGGTCCTTCGCCTCGCGCCACTGCCGGGCCAGGCTGACCAGGAAGTAGTTGCTCATGCTCGGCGAGTTCACCGCCTGCTCGGCCCGCAGCGCGACTTCCTCGCCCCGGCCGTTCGGCGTGCCCTTGATTGTGTACGACAGCTTCGCCGCGTCCCCCTTCATGCGGCCGACGACCAGCGTCGGCGTGTCGCTGCGCAGCGGCGGCAGCTCGGTCGGGTACGCCTCGGTCACCTCGGCGGGCAGCACCAGCTTCGGCGCGTAGAGGACCGTGCCCGCGAACGCCAGCTCGTAGCGCTTCATCAGGTCGGGGAGGTGGTCGTGCTTCAGCGCGACGCGGAGGACGACGCCGCCGGTGCTGTTGGCCAGCCCGTGCAGGTTCTCCGGGCTGAGGTGCGTGCCGAGCGGGACCGGGAAGAACGCCACCTGCCGCTCGACCATCGTCCGGGCGAGGGCCTGGCGGTCGTTGGGCGTGACCAGGTTCAGCGTGCTGACGCCATCGCCCAGGAACAGCAGGATGCGCTGCCGGCCCGCGGCGCCGTCGAACGACTTGACCGACTCGTTGATGGCGTGCTTGAGGTCCACCCCGCCCATCGGCGTTTCCTTGGCGGCGTAGGCGGCGAGCTGCGTCTCCAGGATCTTCGCCTGGGCCGGGTCGCTCGGCTCGACGAAGCCGTTGCTGATCGCCTGCGTGCTCTTGACGTCGTTGATCTTCCAGACGCAGACGCGGTCGTTGGGCTTGGCGGCCTTGACGACCTCCTTCATGATCTGCTGGGCGGCGATCCAGCCCGCGCCGGCCTGGTTGGCCGAGGTCGAGACGAGGATCAGCGTGTCGCGCGGCCGGGCCGGCGCGGCTTCGAGGGCGGGCTGCACCTGCAGGGCGATGTAGCAGTCCCCCTGGGTGCTGAGGTAGGTGAGCACCCCCTCCTGCTGGAAACGCGACTGGATCTCCTCCGCCACCTTGGCCAGCAGGGCGACCTTCGGCGCGGTCGGTTTGCCCGCGACGGGCGGCACCTGGGGCGCCACGCCCGCACCGGGCTGGGCCCCGCCATCCGACGAGGAGAGGGCGGCGATCACAGCCACCAACCCCAACAACCCAAGCATGCGACGCAACATGGTCATTGCCGACCCTTTCTAAGCAGAAACACGGAGAGCCTCGGCGCTACCGCGCATCGGTTTCCCTTGTTCATTCTAAAGCATCCCCGCTGCGTCATGCCAGGGGAAAACACGAAAATCCCCGCCCCGCCCCTGATGGGGTCGGCACGCCGCCGTCCCGACCCGAACCTGTGCTACGCGGATCCTGTTCGTCCCAATCGTCGCAGGCGGCGCCCACGCCGCGCGAACTGGCTTGACCCTGTTCGCAACGATCTGTTATACCCGTAACGCCCAGATCCCGAATGCTTGCGCGCCCCGCGAAATTTTCTCCGAAATGGCTCCAGACCCCTGCCGACGCGGCGGAAATGGCTTCCCGGCCTTGGCTTGGGCGCTGGTCGCCACACAAAGCCGTTGCGGACGCGCTTGCCGCCGGCCCTGCGCAAGTCTAACTTGCGGCGAAGGCGAACCGCAGGGAACTTGGCCACACGATCATGGAATCCTGACCCGCCATGCAGGAGCAATCGCCCAAAGCGGACTCCCTCGCGAAGTGCGAACGGTTCGCCCG
The DNA here is from genome assembly GCA_043720335.1 of Planctomycetia bacterium. GTDB lineage: Bacteria > Planctomycetota > Planctomycetia > Gemmatales > Gemmataceae > JAYSSW01. Next base: position 4,046 of record JAYSSW010000718.1, on the reverse strand, counting down.
CGCCGAAAAGCTTGGGCGTCTCGCCCGTTCTGCCCGGTCGGAAAAGCTTCGCTTCATGGAAGTTCCCGCTCGCCTTGCCGCTGCCACCGACCCGAAAACCACCGTTGATCGCACCCCATGAAAACCATCCCCTTCCCCCTGCGATTCGAGCCGTACTATCGCCCGATGGTGTGGGGCGGCCGCGCCATCGCAGGCTATCTCGGCAAGAACCTGCCCACCGACGCCGCTTATGGCGAATCGTGGGAGGTCAGCGACCACGCTCTCCATCGCAGCGCCGTCGCCACCGTCCAGCTGCACGGCATGACGCTGCGCCAACTCATGGAACACCACCGTCTCGCCCTGCTCGGCCCGGCGGCGGGACGCCATCCCGTCTTCCCCTGGCTCGTCAAATTCCTCGACGCCGCCGATTGGCTGTCGGTGCAGGTGCATCCCGACGCAGCGACCGTTGCGACGCTGAATCTGAACGAAACGCCGAAGACGGAGGCCTGGCTCGTGCTGTCAGCCCAGCCGACCAGCCGCATCTACGCGGGGCTGAAACCGGGCGTCGACCCGGAGCAGTTTCAAGAAGCGCTGGCACGCGGCACGGTCGTCGACTGCATGCACTCCTTCACGCCCGTCGCAGGCGACTTCGTGTTTCTTCCCGCAGGCACGGTCCACGCCGTCGGCGGCGGCGTCTTCATTGCCGAGATCCAGCAAACCAGCGACGCGACGTTCCGCCTATTCGACTGGAACCGCGTCGATGCGTCGGGCAACAGCCGCACGCTGCACCTCGACCACGGAATGCAGGCGATCGACTGGAGCCAGTCGCCAACACTGCCGCAGCGCGTGACGTGGACCGCCGAATCGCAACCGCTGGTGCGCTGCCCGTTCTTCGAGATCGACGCCATCCGCCCCACCCGCGACCCTCGCCTCGGCGGCGGCGGCCGGCTGCAAGCGCTCCTCGTCGTCGAGGGACATGGCCGGCTCGACAACGGCGAATCGTTCCTCCCCGGCGACGTCTGGCTGCTGCCCGCGACCATGCCGGCGCAGCGGTTCCACCTGGAGGCGCCGCTGCGCGGGCTGCTCTGCACGCTGCCGTGAATCAGCGCCGCATTCGCCAAGCCCCACCATGAGCAACGCGATTGGTGGGGGTCGAACCCCCAGGAATCGCTTCGCTCATCCTGGGGCTTGCATGAACTTCCCTGACCCCTGCTGACCGAGAAACGCATGAAGCGAATCTTGCACATCAACGACTACCCGGCCAACACCGGCGGCGGCGCGGAAGTCCTCATGGGGCAGACCGTCGATCTGCTGCGAGGCCGGGGCTTCGATGCGCAGATCTTCACGTCGGCCGACCTGCCCGATGCGAAACTCACGGTTCGACGCTATCTCAACAATCATGTCGCCCGGACATCGCTTGCGGAAAAATTAGACCGCTTCAAGCCTGATGTGGTTCATCTGCACAACTACTATCATTTGCTGTCGCCGGGCATATTAGTCGAACTCGCGAAATATCGTCGCGATCATCCGCTCCGCGTCGTGATGACGGCGCACGACTATCATCTGGTGTGCCCGAACTCCGGCGGCAACTGGTTCTCGCTCGCATCCCAACGATTCCGCGCCGCCGACGGCCAGCGGCTGAACTCGCGCAGCTACCTGCTGTCGCGCCGCTGGGACGTGCGTGGCTGGGCGCATTCGTCGCTCAAGCTGATGCAGCACGTCTGGAACTACCGCTGGCGTGGCGCCCAGCGCGTGATCGAGCGCGTGATCTGCCCCAGCCGCTTCCTGCAAGCGATGCTCGACCCGGGCCGGCTGCCGACCTGCTGGCTGTCGTACCCGGCGCCGCCGCTGCGCCGCAACACCGACCCGCGACCGGGGCCGCTGCACCTCGTCTTCGCTGGCCGCGTCGAACCCGAGAAGGGGCTGCGCCGCTTCCTCGAAATCCTGCCGGCGGCATTCACGGGTTCCTTCACCGTCCTCGGCGACGGCAGCGACCTGCCCGCGTGCAAGGCGGTGGCTGCCACACGCGGCCTGGCCGAGCGCGTGGCGTTCCTGGGCCGTCGGCCCCACGCCGAGACGATGGAGCGCATCGCGAAAGCGCACGTCCTGGTGCTGCCTTCGCTGTTCCTCGAGAACCAGCCGCTCTGCCTGCTCGAAGCGTTGGCTGCGGGAACCAGCGTGCTGACGAACGACCTGGGGGGCATGAAGGAGATCGTCGAGACGACCGGCGTCGGCGAACGGTTCCAGCCGCGCCATCCACAGTCCTTGGCCGACGCGCTGCAGCGCATTGAAGCGTCGTACCACGTTGGGACGTTGAACGCCTTCGACCTGTCCGATTTCTTCGCGGCACGCAGCCCCGAGCGCTACCTCGACCAACTCCTCACGATCTACGAAACAGGATGGGCGGCATGAAGATCTTGCTCGTCGCGCCGTTCTTCCCGCCGCTCCACGATGTCGCCTCGCTGCGCACCCACGCCTTCGCCGACACCTGGGCGAAAGCAGGCCACGCCGTCACCGTGCTGACCACGGCCAAGCGCGCCGACCACAGCGGCCTGGATCTGCCCTGCGACGGCTTCAACCTGAACGAGATCGCGTTCGCCGTGCCACGCCTGCTCGAAAAACTGCGTGGCCAGCACAAGTCGCCGACGGCGCCAACCACCTCGCGCGGCTGGTTCGGCTGGCTGCGACGGCTCCGCGCCACGACCGGCGCCTTCAGCTCCGTCCGCATGCCCGATCTCACCGACTACTGGGTCGAACCCGCAATCGCCTGGGCGCGAAACCACGCAGCGATACATGGCGGCTGGGACGTCGTCGTCAGTTCGTCGGGGCCTTACACCGCGAACCTCGTGGCCCGCGCAGTTCGACGGCGCGGCCTGGCGAAACACTGGCTCGCCGACTTCCGCGACCTGTGGACCGACAACCACATCTACCGCGGCCTGTTCCCGTTCACGCTGCGTGAGCGACGCCTTGAAGCCGCCTGCCTGCGCGACGCCGACCAGCTCACGACCGCGACCGACGGCCTGGCCGACAAGCTGCGGGCGAAGACGAGCAAGCCGGTGACGGTGATCTACAACGGCGCCGACCCCGACACGTTCGCCGCCCTGCCGCCCGAGCGCATCTTCCCCGACGATGGCCTGCGCCGCCTGGTCTACACCGGCACCCTCTACCCGCACGGCCAGGACACGACGACGCTCTGGCAAGCAATGAAATTGCTGGGCGAGCGCGACCCGCACGCCTTCGCGAAACTGCGTTTCGTCGTCGCTGGCGCCGGCTGCCCGCTTTGGCAAGCCGAGGCGCGGTCGCACGGCTTCGCCGACCTGCTCGACGTGCGCGGCGCCGTACCGCGCGCCGACGCCCTGCGGATGCAGCGCGACGCCGACGCGCTGCTGCTCGTCGATTGGCACGACCCGTCGCAAGGGGTGCTGACCGGCAAGGTCTTCGAGTACTTCCAGTCCGCCGCCCCGATCCTGCTGATCGGCGGCGCCGCGACCTCACCGCTCGCCCGCCTCGTCACGCAAGCGGGACGGGGCCACGTCTTCGGCGACGCCCATCAGCTCGCCGACGCTCTCGCTTCGCCAAGTGAATACGCCCCTTCACCCCAGCGCGCCTTCCTTGCAACGCTGACCCGCTCGCACCAGTCGCTGCGGTTGCTGGGCTTGCTCGCCACGTCGCCGATGCCTCGTCACATCCTTGCCGCGTAGCAATCCCGAATCCTTTTCAATTTTTCGCGCGCGAACCTCATGTTCGCTGCGTTCCTCTTCCATGAGGCACGCGTCGCGAAGCCGTGAAGGCGCCGCCATCACAAGAGTGTTCTCCTGGGAGAGGATTCCGTCTCCAAAACGGAAGCAGCAGGTTCGAATCCTGCCGCTCTTGCTCGTTGACTTTGGGGAGGACTAACCACAGAGGCACAGAGAACACAGAGAAAACCAAGAGGGCAGAGGAGACGAATCTGCTTCGCAATGACGTGATATTACGCCGGCTCGAATGATAATCAATATGATTTTCTGTAGCCAGCAGCAAAAACAGCGAATTCAGCGTGACTTATTGATTGTCATTCGAGCCGGCGT
>JAYSSW010000717.1:0-15734 GCA_043720335.1 Planctomycetia bacterium | reverse complement strand
TCTGGGCGGCCTGGTTGTCGATGAGGACGCCGTTGGCCTCGTTGCCGGAGATGATGTTGCCCGCGCCGAGTCCGACGAAATTGAAGCCGGCGCCGGCGGTCAGCTGGATGCCGTTGGCGAGATTGCCCCGGTCGAGCAGCCCGGTTGCGTCGGTGCCGAGGTAGTTGCCGAGAATGTTGTTGCGCGAAGCGCCGCTGACGAGGATGCCGTTCTTGCCGTTGTTGGAGATGACGTTGCGCAGCAGGGCGGTGGCGCCGCCGACGACGTTCTGCGAAGTGGCGTTCAGTTCGAGGCCGTTGCCCCGGTTGGCGCCGATGGAAGCGCCACTGAGGCCGAGGCCGATGTAGTTGCCCACGATGAGCATCGACCCGCCGCCGTTGACGGAGACGCCCGCCGCGATGGCGTTGACCAGACTGAGCGAGCGCAGCGACGACCCCGCAGCCGTGGCGTCGAAGCGCAGTCCGCCGAAGCGGTTGAAATCGACCATGACGACCGGCTTTTTCGAGAACCCAGGCGCCGTGGTGCCGTCGATGTCAACCTTGTCGGTGACGGTCGGCAGAGCGCCCGTCGTCAGCTGGATCGTGCCAGCGACGTTGAACTGAATCACGTCGCCGCCGGGCTGGGCGTTGGCGCTGGTGATGGCGGCACGCAGGCTGCCCGCACCGTTGTCGAGCAGGTTCACGACCTGAAACGTGGCGGGGACCGTGCGGTCTTCCATTTGTTCCAGCGAGAGAGCGGGCTTGGCGGACTTCCGTAGCGGTTGACGTTTCTTGGTGGGGGAGAAGAGAGACGAAAACAGCATCGATGGCGCTCCAGGGAACATGGCGTTTTTTCAGTCGCGACTCGCTTTCAAGCGTAGCTTGGAAAAGCAATTGCTGCGGGAATGGCATCCAATTTGTTTGGCTGTGCGTAGTTCTACTGAACGGCGCTCTCGCTGAAACGAAAAGGCCCGCGCAGCACCGAAACGCCGCGCGGGCACTTGTTGTTTCCCTGAATCTTCAATGACTACTGCTTCGGCTGGGTGACGCCGGGGAAGCGGTCGGTGCGGAACGGCGACGCCGGCAGGCCTTCGCGGTTGAACAGGTTGCAGACCGGATGGTTGGACCAGCCGAACCGCACCGCGACGGGGCTAACGACCGTGTCGCTCTGCACGACCACCGTGTCGCCGACGATCGTCGCCTTCGCCGCGACGAACTTCTTGTCCTCGCTGCAGATGGTGAAGCCGACCAGCTCGGCGCCGGTCGAGCCTTCCTTGACGCGCCAGGCGCCCATGCGGCCCTTCTCGTCCTTGGTGTTCTCGATGGACAGCGAGGTCAACCCCCTGCCGACGTGCTCGAAGGAGAGGACCGCCTTGTTGCCGTCCACTTTCATCGACTGGTAGATCGGGCCGGAGTAGACGAGCTTCTCGCCGTGGATCTGGGCGCGTGCGATGAGCGCGAGGCGTTCGCCGACCGGCACCTTGGGCGTGGGATGGATGTCTTGCTCGTGGCCGAGGTCGGTGATGACCGCCATGCCGGTGTTCTTCAGCTTGAGCGTCATGAGCTGGGCTTCGCGCAGTTCGGCCCAGTCGCTCTCGCCCGGCTGCTTGGCGACCGGCGTGAACGGCGCGAGCTGCACGAAGTAGAACGGGAAATCGGGCTGCTTCCAGTCCTTCCGCCAGTTCTCGATCATCAGCGGGTGCAGCGTTCGGTAGGCGTGCGCGTTGCCCGTGTTGCTCTCCCCCTGGTACCAGATGGCCCCGCGGATGCGGTAGTTCAGCAGCGGATGGATCATCGCGTTGTACAGCCCCGACGGCGCGTTCGGCTTCAACGGGTTCTCGACTTTCTGCGGCGCTTTCTTCTTCGCCTTCTCCGCCTCGGCCTGCTGCACCTTGAGCAGCTCGGCGGGATCCTTCATGAACAGCTCGTAGGCCGGGCCGAACTTCGCGTGTTCATGCTTGAACATCGGATGGGCGTCGAGTTCCGACTTGCTGGTCCACGCTTCGGCGCGGGTGCCGCCGTAGTTCGTGTTGAAGAGGCCGACCGGCACCTTGGTCGCCTTCTGCAAGTCGCGGCCGAAGAAGAAGCCGACCGCCGAGAAATTCAGCAGGGTCGCCTGGCCTTGCTTCGTTGACGGGTCGGTCCCGCTCCAGGCGCCGTTGACGTTGTCCTGCGGCTTGTAGGTCGGCGCACGCGGCACGGAGAACAGGCGCAGCATCGGGTTGGCTGGCGTCGCCTTCGCCGCCGCGATGTCCTCGGGACTGCAGGCGTTGATCGACCATTGCATGTTCGATTGGCCGGAGCAGATCCAGACCTCGCCGACGTACACGTCCTTGTAGCCGAGCTTGTTGGCGTCGCCGGAGATGGTCATGGGGAACGGGCCGCCGGCGTCGCCCGACTCGAAGCTGACGAGCCACTTGCCCGACTCGTCCGCCGTCGCCGACGCTTCCTTGCCCCGGAACTGGACGCTGACTTTCTCGCCCTTGTCAGCCGTGCCCCAGAGGTTGACGGTCGACTTCTGCTGAAGGACCATGCCGTCGGAACAGAGGGCGTGCGGTTTGACGTTGGCGTGGACGGAGGCCGGGGCGAGCCAAATGGCCGCCGCCAGCAGGAACCATCGTGCGTGCATGGGATGCTCCTGAAGTGAAAACTGGGGTAGGTGGTGTCAATGCGACATCATGCCGCAGCCGATCAGCGAGTTCAACAATCGATCAGCGATTTTCCGTGTTCCTCGTCCATGCTCGGATTGCGGTCGTGCAGCCAGCGACCTGCTTTCAAGACGCCCCCTTGCAGAACGCCGAGGAAGCGCTTGCGGTCTTCGAGGATCGCAATGTCGGCCAGCACGTCGCCGTCCACGACCAGGACATCGGCGAGTTTGCCCGATGTGAGTGTGCCGAACTCGTGGGCGCGGCCCATGATCTCGGCGCCCGTCTTCGTCGCACAGGTGATCGTCTCCAGCGGCGTGAAGCCGACGTGTTTCACGAAGAACGTCAGCTCCTTGGCGTAGTCGCCGTGCGGGTTCCAGGCGAAGCCGTAGTCGCCCCCCATGCCGACGCGGCCTCCCGCTCGCAGGATGCGGCGTGCGCTCTCGGCACCGCCGTCGAGCGTCTCCTGGTGCCCGTCGATGACGCGCTGCGGCAATCCGAACTCCGACCCGCGCACGACGCTGGCCAGCTCGAACTGCAGCGCGGGCACGACCGGCGTGTTGCGCGCCAGCAGCAGGTCGAGCGTTTCATCGTCGATGAACGTGGCGTGCTCGAGCGTGTCGTAGCCGGCGTTGAGCGCGTTTTTGATCCCCTGCGTCGCCCGGCAGTGGCCGGTCACTTTCAGCCCGTGATTGTGCGCCGTCGCCACGCAGGCGTGCATCTCCTCGAACGTCATGCAGAGCGTGTGATGGTCGTTCGTGTCCGGGGCGGCCGCGTCGCCGGTCGGGTAGGTTTTCACCCACTCGACGCCGTCCTTCACGAGCTTGCGCACCGCCGCCCGCGCTTCGTCCGGCCCGTTGACGAGCAGCATCAGGCCGTCCATGCCGATCTTGCGGAAGTCGGGGTTCCAGTCCATCAGCCCGCCGACGCCGCAGATCTCGCGGCCGCTGGCGGCGAGGCGCGGCCCCGGCGTCAGGTCGTTCTCGATGGCCTTCTTCAGCCAAACGTCGATGTTGAACAGGCTGCCGCCGCTGCGCGCCGCCGTGTAGCCGCATTCGAGGGCGAGCTTGGCGTTGTTGGCCGCGAGCAGCGTGACGTACTCGACCGGGTACTTGATGTCGAGGTCTTCGAGCGCCGCGACGTTGAAGTAGGTCGGATGGAAATGCGCCTCGACCAGCCCTGGCATAATCGTGCCGCCACGCGCGTCGAGCAGACGCGCGTTCGCGTGAATGGGCGGAGCGCCAAGGGCCGGCCCCGCGTAGGTGATGCGTCCCTCATCGATGTGGAGCACGGCGTCGGCGATCGCCGGCGTTCCGTCGCCGACGATTAGTTGGCCGTTGCTGATGACGGCGATTCCAGTGGCGTTCTTCATCGCAAGGATTCCAAAAAGGGGACGACGAGGCGCAGGAACGTCTGTGGGTCGCTGCTGTGGATCGAATGGCCGTGCTCCGGCAGTTCCAGGTACGTCACGTCGCGCAGCGAATCGACAAGCGTCTGCGCGTCGGCGTGAGGCAGCATGCCGCCCTGCGAGGCGCTGCCACGCAGCAGCAATACCGGACATGTGACTTCGCCCGCGAGGCGCAACAGGTCGAGGCCGTGCAGCCATTGGCCCGCAAGGATCGGCGTGTACACGTCGGGATCGAGCTGACGCACGCACTTCGCGAGGAAGCGCAGCGACGCCGCGTCGCGCTGCTCGCCGAGCCGAATTTCTCCCTGCGGCGCGGGCAGGCGAATGTCGGCGAGCTGCCTTGCGACTTCGTGTACGGATGCGGCCGAGCCGGCCAGCTTCCGCATCGCCGCGAACTGCACGCCGTACGCCGAGTCGGCGATGCCGGCGACCAACGCCGGGGCAGGGGGGTCTTCGAGCACGACGGCCCGCACCTTCTCCGGCGAAGTCGCAGCCGCTCCGAGCGCGACGAGGGCGCCAAGCGAATGTCCGACAAGCACCGGCGGTTCGTGGAAGTCGTCGAGCAGTTGAACCGCGTCGTTCAGGTAATCGCGCACGAAGTACGCGCCAGGTGTTCGGCCCGACAAGCCGTGCCCGCGCTGGTCGAGCGCGTGGCAATGCCAGCGCGCCGCCAGCGTCGGCAGCACGGCCACCCAGTCCTGCCAACAGCGCGACACGCCATGCAGGCACAGCAGCGACGGACCCGCGTCCGCCATCGCGGCGACATTCAGAGCGTGGCTGCCGATCAATCGTTTCGTTTCACGGATCATGCAATTTCCCCCAGGCTCGGCTATGGTAATTGGCCCCGCCGCGATTTACACTCCTTTTCCCACCACGAAAAGGAGACGCCAGATGAGCCGAGTCGTGCAACAGTACCAGCGGGCGTGCGGTTCCCTTGCGGGAGGAGTCAGTTCCTCGACACGACTCAACCGCGCCGTCGGCCACGCGATGCTCTTCGACCGCGCCGACGGCTGCCGGCTCTGGGACCTCGACGGCGTGGAATACCTCGACCTCTGCTGCAGCCACGGCGCCACGCTCCTGGGCCACGGCGACGCGCGCGTGCGCCGTGCCGTTGAACACGCGCTCGATCGCGGGGCGGCCTGCTCCTATGAGAACGAGCAGCACGCCGAACTGGCTGAGCTGCTGTGCGACACGGTCCCGTGCCTGGAGCGGCTGCGCTTCACCGGCTCCGGCACCGAGGCGACCATGCACTGCCTGCGCCTCGCGCGCGCCTTCACGGGCCGCATGAAGCTCCTCAAATTCGAAGGAAACTTCCACGGCTACCACGACCAGGTGATGTTCTCGATTGGAACGCCGGCCGACCAGCTCGGCCCCGAAACCGCCCCCGCACCTTTTCCTGGCTCGACCGGCATGCCTGCGGGACTCGACCAACATCTCGTCATCGTGCCGTACAACCGCGTCGACCTGCTGGAGCAGGCGTTCGCGAAACATGGCCACGAACTGGCGGCGGTGATCGGCGAGCCGATCTACTACAACGCCGGCTGCATCCTGCCGAGCCGTGAATTCATGACGGCACTTCGCGAACTGACCCGCAAGCATGGTGTGCTGCTGATCTTCGACGAAGTGCTGAGCGCATTCCGCATGGGGCCGGGCGGGGCGCAGGAACATCTCGGCGTCACGCCCGATCTGTGCACGCTGGGCAAGGCGGTCGGCGGCGGCTACCCGCTCAGCGTCTTCGGCGGCCGGCGCGACATCATGGACCGGCTCATGCCCATCGGCGACTGCCAGCACTCCGGCACCTACAACGGCCACCCGGTCGTGGTCGCCGCCGCCCTCGCCGCCGTGCGTGCCTATCGCGAGCCGGGCTTCTACTCGCACATCCACGCCATCGCGAAGCAGCTCTACGACGGCCTCAACGCGGTCTTCCAACGGCACGGCGTCGACGCCCGCGTGCAGGGGCTGGGCGCTCGCTTCGGCGTCTACTTCGGGCTGACGGGCGAGCCGCGCAGCTATCGTGACGCGGTGCTGCACCACCGGGGCCGCATGCTCGCGTTCATCAAGCACGCCATCGAAAACGGCGTCTACTTCCACGACTACGGCGGGGCGGCGTGCCACCACGGCTTCTGCGCAGCCATGACTTCCAGTGACGTCGGCGAGGCGCTGAAGCGGATTGACAACGCGGTGTCACAACTTGCGGGAGGCGGGGCATGAAGATCGCCATCGGCCAGCTTTGGCAGGAAACCAACACGTTCAACCCGCTGCCGACGACGCGCGCCGGCTTCGAGTCGTTCGGCGTCTGGCGGGGCGACGAACTCGTTACGCGCATGGCCGAGACGAACGAGCTGGGGGGCTTCATCCAGTCGCTGCGGGCTTGGCCCGAACGGCCCGACATCGCCGGCCTGGTGCGCCTCGCCGCCTGGCCCAGCGGCCCGTTGACGGTTTCGACGCGCGTGAGCGTACTCGCCGAGATGCTCGACGCGCTTCAGGCTCAGCTGCCGGTCGATGGCGTGCTGCTCGCACTGCACGGTTCGCTGGTCGCGAAGGACGAACCCGACATGGAAGGCTGGCTGCTCGACAAGGTGCGTTCGTTGATCGGGCCGAACACGCCGCTGGTGGCGACGCTCGACCTGCATGCGAACGTCACGCAGCGCATGGTGGACGCCGCCGACGCGCTGGTGCTGTACCACACGGCGCCGCACATCGACGTGATGGACACGGGCCGCCGGGCGGCGCGCGTGCTGCGGCGCATCCTGGTCGAAGGAGCGAAGCCGACGACCGCGTTCCGCAAGCTGCCTCTGGTGGTGCCTGCGGAGCGGGCCAACACGCAGGATCCAACGAGCGTCAGCCATGCCATCCGCGAGCAGTTGCAGGCGTGGGAAGCCGACCCGCGCGTGCTCGCCGCTGGACTGGCGACGGTGCAGCCGTGGCTGGACATTCCCGACCTGGGCGCCGCCGTCGTGGTCGTCACGGATGGTTCACCCGAACTTGGCCAGCAGCTTTGCACGGCAATGGCGCAGCATGTCTGGGATTGTCGCCGCGACTACCTTCCGCATCTGACGCCGGTCGAGGAGGCCGTGAAAGCCGCGTTCGATCTGAAGGACGGATTGACCGTGTTGAGCGACGGCGCCGACGCGACGACGTCGGGTTCCACTGGCGACAATACCACGATTCTGCGCGAACTGTTCAGTCATGATTGGCGCCGGCCCGCCCTCGTTACGCTGGTAGCGCCAAAGGTAGTCGCTGAAGCCAACGCACGCGGCGTCGGTGCGACCTGGCGTATACTTCTCGGCGGCGTGCTTGCGCCGCAATGGTGCTATCCTGTGATTCCGTTGGTCACGGTCGAACGCTGTTTCGACGCGAAGTTCGTGTTGTCGGGGCACCTGGCCGAGAAGCTGCCGATTGACATGGGGCTGTCAACGGTGCTGCGGAACGGCAACGTCTTCATCGTCGCGACTTCGCTCACGGGGCCGCACTTCGCGCCTCAGCTCTTCGAGGTGGCCGGGCTGGACCCGTTCGCGGCCCAGGTGCTGGTCGCGAAAAGTCCGTGCGGCTTCCGCGCCGCCTACCAGAGCCGGGCGAAGCAGATCTTCCTGGTGCGGTCCACGGGCTGCGCCCCGGCCGACTTCTGGACGCTGCCTTACCACCGCATCCCAAGACCGATGTGGCCTTGGGACGAGATGGATGATTGGCGAGCAACATCGTAGCACGAATGCCAGGCATTCCCGCGACTTCCACATCCGGGCTGCGTGTTCGCTACCTCGTCTTGCCCTTCACATAGCGGTCGAGCCAGGCGAGGTCCCACTCCATTTTCGCTCGGCGGTTGCGGTACTTCGACAGGCCATGTCCTTCGCCCGGATAGACGACCAGCTCCGTCGGCACCCGGTTGTATTCCTTGAGGGCCCGGTAGAGCGTTCGGCTCTGGCCCGGCGGACAGCGCTCGTCATTGGCGCCGACGTGGATCAGCGTCGGCGTGCGGATTTTGTCGAGTTGGTAGGTCGGCGAAGCCTTGTGGTACTTCTCGGCCGAGTTCCACGGCAAGCCCTGCTTGAAGACCATCGTGTAGGCCGGCTCGTCGTTGCTGCCCCATTCCATGACCGCGTCGACGATGCCGGCGCCGCTGATCGCGGCCTTGAAGCGGTTCGTCTTGGTGATGATGCAGTTGGTGAGGTAGCCGCCGTTGCTCCAGCCGCTGACCGCGAGCTTGTCCGGGTCGGCGATGCCCTGCTTCACCAGTTCGTCGACGCCGCTGAGGATGTCTTGCACATCAAGGTCGTTCTCGCGGCCGATCAGGTCGGTGGTGAACTTGTCGCCGTAGCCGATCGAGCCTCGGTAGTTCGGGCACAGGATCGCGTAGCCCTGGGCGGTCAGCAGCGTGCGGCCATAGACCCAGTACTGCAGCTTGTAGAGCGTTGAGGTCGTGGGCCCGCCGTGGATCTCGACCAGAAGCGGCAGCTTCTGGCCGGGTTTGTAGTCGAAGGGCAGTTCCAGGATTCCCTCCACCGGAACGCCGTTCGCTCCCTTCCAGGTCACCACCGAAAGCTGCGGCAGCTTCCAGCGGTCGGCCTGCGGGTTCACTTTCGTCATCTGCGTCAAGCTCTCGCCCTGGCGGTACACGTCGGCGAACTTCGTCGGCGTCGCCATCAGCACCGAGAACGCGTCGGATTGCTTGGCACTGTCCGCGTTCAGGCTGAACTGCTCGACGACGACATCGCCCGGCGTCAGTGCTTCGACGACGAATTCGGGATCGACGGCGGTGCTGACGTGCTTCACGCGGTAGAGGCGGACGCGGGCTTTCTCTTCGCCGAGGAAATGGAGGTCGCTGCCGGTCGCGCTCCACTGGAGGGGCGAGCCGTAGCCCTTGACGTGCAGGCCGGCGGGGCGGGGCAGCAGCCGGGTCGTGGCCTTGCCGTCGCGCCACCGCGAGATCGCGATCTCGGCGGGGTAGCCGTCGAAGACGACGCCGAACGCCAACTGGCTGGCGTCGGCGGACCAGGCGATGTGCTCCAGCCAGGCGTAGGGCGACGCGGCCTGCTTGCGGTAGGCGGCGTCGGGGACGGTCGTGATCTTGCCGGTCGCTTCGTCGAAGACATCGACGCGCGACTGGCCTTCGAAGCTGACGACCTTGTCGTCGGGCGTGGTAATCATGCCGATGCGCTTGCCGTCGGCGGAGACGGTGAACTCGCGGATGTTGCGCTGGTCGTCGACGACTTTCTCGGAGCGCCATTCGACGAGGTTGAGCTTCCAGATCTGTCCGAGGCGGTTGAGGCCGTGGCCGTATTCGAGGTTCTTGAACTTGCTGCGCAGGCCGGACCAGTCGTCCTGCACCTTGTCCTCGTGGACGAGGTAGAAGAGATGGTGACCAACCAGTTGATACGCGTCGATGCCGCCGGCGACGCGCGTGACCGGCTCCGGGGGGCCGCCTTGCAGGCCGATGCGCCAAACCTGCGACTTGCCGTCGTAGGGGGGCTGCTTGTCGCCGTCGCGCTTGCGGTTGCCGAGGAAGTAGACGAATTGCTCCTGGCGGTCGAACTGCGGCGAGCGGTCGTTGGCGCGGTCGGCGGTCAGCCGGCGCGACAGGCGCAGCTTGGAATCGACGAGCCACAGGTCCGACTTGCGGTCGTCGGTCGCTTCGTTCCAGCGCGCTTCGGTGTAGGCGGTGTAGCGCATGCCGTGCGCGATCTGGAAGATGTCGGCCTGCGTGAAGTAGTCGTCGAGTGTGATCGTGTGCGTCCGCTCCGGCTGCGCCTGGAGCGGTGCGGCCACGCTGCACAGCAGCAGCAGGGCCAGGACGGGGAATCGCCATCGGCTGGGCATGGGTCAGCTCCGAGGTGGTGTGGAAACGGGATCGGCGGATTCGCGGTCGTCATCGTCGTCGAACGAGCGGTAGCGCTTGCTGGCGATGCGGCCCCGGAAGATCGCGAGCAGGAGGCACATGTATCCGGGAACTTCGAGGAGAGAAAGGATGAAACGGCCAAAGTACTCCTCGAACGATTCAGGCAGGACGAAGTCAGCGGCGGCGGCGAACCAGCAGATTTGCACGAGGTACATGAGGAGCATCCAGGCGAAGCCGAGGAAGCCCCAGAACGACGCGGTCGGAGCACGCCGCCAAAAGACAAGCGAAAGGACCATGCCGACGACGAATGCGCCGAGTGACGGCATGCTGAGGGTCACGCCGATCAGGAACTGCTCGATCAGGAAATCCATGACGGGCCGACCCTGGAAGGAACGGAAACTTCACCGGGATTGTATCGCGGGAAACGCGAAAAGCCCGCAGCCGAGGACGTGTGATCCTCGGCTGCGGGCTTCGCTGCGTTTGTCTTCGTCTACTGCTTCTTGGATGGCACCAGGATGATCGACTCGACCTCAGGCTCCTGCAGGTCGACCGTCTGCGGCTCCGGCGTGGCGGCGACGCTTTCGTTGCCCGCCTCGTCACGCACCCGCAGCCTCATGAAGATCTGCACCGGCAGACGCTCCGGCAGCTTCCAAGAGTAGCGGCCCGTGTTCTCCAGGTTCAGCGCGATTGGCGTCCAGGGGCCGTCGAGCTTCTCCGCCCACTCCAGGTTCACCGGCGTCTTCGCCAGGTTCTTGTCCGACGCATGCCAGGGAATCAGCAACTGGTCGCGCTTGTGCGGGTCGCGCACCGGCTTGAACAGCTCAGCCACCGGCGGGGTCGTGTCCAGCTCGACGCGGATTTCCGGAGCGTCGCCGACGCGCGGCGGGTTGCGGCCCAGCCCCGCCCTGCTCTTCACGACAAGAAAGAAGCCATAGACGCCGTCGCTGTTGGGCAGCGGCACCGAGCTGGTTTGCTTGCCCGAGATGCCCTGAACGTCTGGCTCCTTGGCGTACAGCTCCCAGTTGCGGCCGTCGTCCTGAGTCCACCACAGCTCGACGCTGCCGATGCCCGACGGACCGACACGCGCCAGCGAGTATTCCATCGTCACTTCGTTCCGGTTCACGTACTGCAGCGGCGGCAGCGGCTTCCGCGCCGGCTGGCCCGTCGCCAGCGGCTGCGGGTTCGTCTCCACCATGCCCGGCTTCGGCTCGCCTGTCCCCTTGTTCAAATTCGGCTGCACCGGGACCTCGTTCTTCGCCGCCCACGAACTCGACGCCACCACCTGCTGCTTCACCGGCTCCGGCGTTTTCACTTCCTGCACCGGCGGCTTCATGGTCGTGATCGGCTCCAGCGGCGGCGGCACGATCCCGATGTCCGTCATCTTCTGGCTTTGGCTGTTGATCGGCGCGACCAGCCCTTCGTTCGGCTTCGGCACAGGCGGCTGGACGATCGGCGGCGGCGCCATCGGGCCGGGCACCTGGATCGCCGAGCCAAGCAGCGGCGACTCGCCAGCGGGCGGCGCGAACGGCTGCTGGTCCTTCGGCTGCACGGGTGGATTGGCGCCTGGCTGGTTGTTGAACGCGACCGTGTTGATCGGCGCGCCAGCGACCTCAGCGACCGCATAGGACTGATTCGTCGCCGCGTCGACGACGCTAAGTCGTACGGTGAGGGCAGCCCCTGAGCCGGGCCGGAACCGCGCCTGGCCGGTCAGGCCGCCGGTCGCTTTGATCGCGGTCCAGAGGGGCGAGCTGTTTTCTTTCGTCTGGTATTCGATGCGCAGTGAATCGAGGTCAGGATGTTCCTCCTGAACCTCCCAATTCACGACGACTTCGTCGCCTTGCCGTTGTGCATTCAAGAAACGCACGACAGGTTTGAGCGTGTCGATCTGGATTTTCTGGTCAGGAGCGCCGACGGACAAGTCCATCGGCTCCTGCCTGCCCGCCTTGTTGACGAGCGCGACGCGCAGCCAGTACATGCCGTCGCTGGGGGCGAAGAAGGTGAACGCCTCCTTCTCGGGCGTGATCGTCGCGAACTGGCCCCAGGTGCGACCCTGGTCGCGCGACACGAACAGCAGCAGCTCGCGGATCTCCGCCCGGCGCGCCTGCTCGAAGTTGACCGGGATGCGCAGCGCCTTCTGGTTGCTGTGGACGATGTCCGCGGCGGGCGCTTGTCCCAGCGCCACGCAGAGAAACGCCCAAGCCAGTGTTCCTGCTCCCATGCGCCGACCTCCCGTTCGTGCTGCCCCCGCTCCATCCCCCCGATTGCGCGGCGAAGGCGGGAGCGGTCTACCATCCACGCCGACAAATGCAAGTGCAAAATGCGCGACGCGCCGAGTTGATCGGCTATGCTGCCTGTATCGGCTTCGCGGGGGACGAACTTGAAAAACCCGGCGATTTCCCGAAGAATTCCTCAAGATTCAACACGCGATTCGGAAGCTGCATGGACCGGGAGACTAGCAACGTGGAACCTGCCGACCTGCGCGAACTGCTGGAACGGGTGCAAGCGGGCCAGCTTGACGTCGAAGTGGCGCTGGCGGCGCTGCGCCAGCCCGACGTCGTTGACCTTGGCTACGCCCACGTCGACCTGCAGCGCCGCCAGCGCTGCGGCTTCCCGGAGGTGATCTTCGGCCAGGGCAAGACGCCGGAGTGGATCGAAGGGGTCGCGCGAAAGCTGAACGAGGCCGGCCAGCACTGCCTGGCGACGCGCGTCGGCGACGAGCAGGCGGCGCACCTGGCGAAGCAGTTCCCGCAAGCGGAGCAGGACCGCGTTGCCCGCACCTTCTGGCTTCCCTCTGGCCCGCTGGAAAAGCCGTCGGGACGCATCGTCGTGCTGACGGCCGGCACCAGCGACCTGCCCGTCGCGAGAGAAGCGGTCGTCACCGCCCAGGCGATGGGCTGCGAAGTGCAATTGATCGCCGATGTCGGCGTGGCCGGGCTGCACCGCCTGCTGCGGCACCGAGCCGACTTCACCGGCGCCGACGCGATCATCGTCGCCGCCGGCATGGACGGCGCGCTGCCGAGCGTCGTCGGCGGCCTCGTCGACTGCCCCGTCATCGCGGTGCCGACCAGCGTCGGCTACGGCGCGGCGTTCGCCGGCGTCGCCCCGCTGCTGACGATGCTCAACGCCTGCTCCGCGAACGTCGTCGTCGTCAACATCGACGCTGGATTCAAAGCAGGCTACGCGGCGGCGCTCATCGCTCGGCGAGCGCACCGGAACGAAAAGTAACTCGACGATCTTTCTTCCACGTTTTGTCTGAGCCTGAGCGCCAAGCGAAGGGAAACCACGCGAAGAGGCGCACTCACGCCGTTGCGCGAGTTTGCCTTCGCATGGCGCTCAGGCTCGGACTACGTTCGCTGACGCTCAAGAACAAAAGAGCCTCACGCCGCGCCGCGTTGGGCGGGATGCGGGAAGAGCGGGCCGAGCGGGGCCGGCAGGTGCAGCGGGCCGAGCGGGCCGGCGGGGTCGAGCGTCCACGGGTGCTTGCGGATCTCCTGCACGATCGCGTGCGCCACGACGAGCGCCTTGCGGCCGTCCTCGCCGGTGATGCGCGGCGACGCGCCGGTACGCACGCAGTCGAGGAAATGCTTCAGCTCGGCGGTGAGCTGGTCGACCTGCTGCCCGTCGATGGTCGCCGTTTCAAGATGGCGTGTGAACAGTTCTTCGCGGATTCGAGCGCGCGACGCGGGATCGAGACGCGCCGGATCGAGGCCAAGGTCCTGCACCTGCTTCGACGGCTGGAGCAGCGACAATTTGCGTTGGCCGAAATCGACCTCGGCGTATCCTTCCACGCCCCAGACCTGCATCACGCGACTGGACGTCGGATGGGCGCGGCTCGCCAGCACGTCGGCGACGCAGCCGTCCGCGAATTCCAGCCGGGCGCTGGCCCAGTCCTCGTGCTTGCCGAACATCGTCGCACCGAGCGCCGACACCGAACGAAGCTCGCCCGGCATCAATTTCAGGATCAAATCGAGGTCGTGGATCATCAGATCGAGCGTCACGCCCACGTCGGTCGAACGGCCGGTGAACGGGCCGAGGCGCTGGGCGCGCAGGTACTTCGGCTGCATCGGGTGTCGCAGCAGCTCCTCGAACGCGGGATTGAAGCGCTCGATGTGGCCGACCTGGATCAAGGCGTTGTGCTTCTGCGACAATTCGACCATCTCGCAGGCTTCGTCGAGCGTGGCCGCGATCGGCTTCTCGACGAGGAGCGGAATGCCTCGCTTGAGGAACTCGCGGCTGACTGCCGCGTGCAGCGAAGTCGGCACGACGATGCAGGCGGCGTCGACGAGGTGGAGCAGCGGCCAATGATCGGAGAACGCCAGGGTTCCAAGCCGGCTGGCGACGCTTCGGGCGCTTTCGATGTTCGCGTCGACAACGCCGACCAGTTCCACGTCCGGCATGCCCGCGAGGATGCGGGCGTGTTCCTTGCCGAGATGCCCAACGCCGACGACCGCCACCTTCAAGCGTTTCATGCGACTGTCCTTCGCCGATTCCAAAAGGTCGATCAATCAGGCGGCTGCGCGGCGCTGCCTGGGAAGCACCTGAGCTGCACTTTGGCTGAGGACGCGGGCGAGTTCGATGTTGAGCGGGTGGCCGGAGCGGTAGGCGACGACGTGGCCGTGCAGGTCGCAGCCGAGCAGCGACAGGTCGCCGACGATGTCGAGGATCTTGTGCCGGGCCGGCTCGTTGGCGTGGCGGAGCGTGTTCTGCAGCGGGCCGCGCGGGCCGAACACGACGAGGTCGGTGACGGCGGTGCGGGAACCGATCCCCTGTTGGCGCAAGGCGTGGGCTTCGTCTTCGAGCAGGAAGGTGCGGCACTCGGCGAGTCCGCGCGCGAACTGCGTCGGCGTGATCGTCGCGGTGCTCATCTGCCAGGGGATCGAAGATTTCGGGCCGTAGTCGAGCAGGTAGCTGACGCGGAGTTCGGGACGGTCGGCGGGGTGGATCGTGAGGGTCGCGTCGCTGGTGCGGACGACGGTCTTCTCGGTGACGGCGCAGATGCTGCGCGATTCCGACTGGGTGACGATGCCAGCGCGCTGGAGCGCGTCGACGAAGGAGCGCGAGGAGCCGTCCATGCCGGGAGGCTCGGGCGCGTCGAGTTCGACGACGCAGTTGTCGATGCGCAGGCCGTGCAGGGCGGCGAGGACGTGCTCGACGAGGCCGACCTGGAGCGGGGCGTGGCCGAGCGTGGTGCGGCGGTTCGTGCCGGTCACCTGGTCGATGGTTGCGGGGATGCACGCCTGGGCGCCAAGGTCGACGCGGGCGAAGACGACGCCGGTCGAGGGGGCGGCGGGGCGGAAGCGGAGCCGCACATGCCTGCCGGTGACGAAGCCGACGCCTTGCAGCTCGACCGGCCTGGCCAGCGTCCGCTGGAGGCGTGAACCGACGCGCTGGAGCATGGGAGTCATCCTTGACATGGGAACACCCGCGCAGGGGCGCGGGCCATGACGATCGCAACGCGAGCGGGCGGCGGAACATCCCTGTTTCGCCGCCTCGCTCGGCTTGGCTACTTCGGCTGGCTGGTCGGCGTGCCGTTGACGCCGCCGGTCTGCTGGACGCCGCCAGGGACCGCCGCGCCGGCGGGGCGCTGGGCCTGGAAGCGCTGGTTCAGCGTCATCGCCACGGCGGTGGAGATGTCGATGTTGGGCGAGATGAACAGCGGCGTGCAGGAGCCGACGTCCATCGCGTTCATCTTGCGGTTGATCTGGCCGAGGCCATTCAGCAGTTCCGGCTCGACGGGGTCGCCGTAGCCCAGCACGAGCTGGAAGCTGTTGGCGGCGGCGTAGGCGCCGATCACGTCGTTGACCTCTTTCCACAGGATGGCGAGCTGGGCCTCCTGCTTCTGGGTGATCGCCTTGCGGGCGCTGCGGTCG
>JAYSSW010000716.1:0-3474 GCA_043720335.1 Planctomycetia bacterium | reverse complement strand
GAGGCGACCCGCGCAGCGACAGCCGCGCGGCCGCGCGTTCCTCGCTGCGCGGCGGCAGCCCCGACACGCCACGCCACGATTGCGTCGCCGCGCGGCTTTCCTCGCTCGCGCTTCGGGCTCAGGGACGTTTCGACATCTACTATGGTGCGCGCGCGACGCGGTAGGAGAAGGCGCCGAGCAGGTCGCCGCGCTCGCCGCCGTGGCACTTCACGCATTGCTGGGCGCTGCGGATCGCTCCGACCATGCGGGCGCCGCCGGCGGTTTCGCGGACGAACCAATCATCGCCCGCGTGCAGTTTCTCCAGCCCCACCGCCTCGAAGGGGTCCAGCGGGCGCGTCGGCAGTTCGCCGATTTCCTGCATGCGAGGCAGATGGTCCGAGACGTACACGCGCGGCCCGTCCTCCCGCAGCACGCCGACCAGTTCCAGGCGCAGCAGCTTCCAGGGGCGCTCCTCGACCACTTCGTTGAACTGGTGCGGCTGGAAGCCCGCGACGTGGCGGCGATCCTTCATGAAGCCGAAGCCGACCGGGTTGGCGAAGTGCAGCACGCTGCGGAAATGGAACTTGGCCAGCGCCGCAGGAGCGCCGGACGGCTTGTCCTTGGCGGGCGCCGAAACGTGGCTGCTCGGCTGCGGAATCGAAGTCTTGTTGTTGCCGGCGTTCCCTTGGCGACCCGCGAGAATCCCTGCGCCATACCCTTCAAGCATGCGCACGGCCCCGAAGCCTTCTCGCTTCACGAACTCCTCGACGCTTCCTTCATGCAGTTTCTGCAGCCGGGATTCGCGTCCCCAGCTCTCGGTTTCCTGCGCGATGGACTGCTCGAACTGCCGCAGCTTCATCGCCGACTCCAGGGACAGCACGCCCCCATTGCCCGGAGCTGGCAGCCGCGCCTCCAGCGATTCAAACGGATGCTTCTCGCGCTGCTGGCGGATGCCCTCGCGATGCCGCTCGACCCGCTCCCGCTCCGCCTGCCAGCGGCCGTGCAGCGCCACGCCGACCACGGCCACGGCCGCAACCGCCAGGCCAACCATGAACCATCGCTGGGGCCGCATGATGTTCACTCGAGAGTGTTCGTTTTTCGCAGCTCAGGGCTGCGATCCGGGATCGCCAACGCCATCGATGGATTCGGCCTCGGAAGCGTTGCTCGATGGCCGGGCTACTTCGAGCTTGTGGAGGGCGAACAACTCTTCGATGTTGAGAGCGTGTTCGCCGCCTTGCCGATAGGATATCACACCGTCATCGACCTCGGCGTCCAGCATGAGCCGGAGGAACCGCAGCCCGAGCAGGAGGGCCTGCCACGAATCGACCCCGTAGATCTTGGTCGGCCCCTGCCACCCCGACCGCCCTTCGGCCTGAACCTTGCAAGCGTAGCCGTGCGGGTGAGGCTCCGGGCGGCCGACGCGCAGGCACACCGTCGCCGGCCCGCCATCCGGGTACGTCGCGACCAGCCGATGCTCCGCGATCACGTCCATCCTCGCCTCCGTGGCTCAACGACCAAGCTTGCTTGCCTGGGCCGCCCTGC
This sequence comes from Planctomycetia bacterium, assembly GCA_043720335.1. Lineage (GTDB taxonomy): Bacteria > Planctomycetota > Planctomycetia > Gemmatales > Gemmataceae > JAYSSW01. Next base: position 1,953 of record JAYSSW010000716.1, on the reverse strand, counting down.
CTTCAAACGCCGCATCATCGACCATTTCCCAATCGCTGCGTGCCGTCTCCTTCGCTGAGCGCTCAGGCGCGGACCGCAGTGGTCACGGCTTTGCCCTCGCGGCGCAGCAGCGGCTGCAGGTCCTCGAACGCGATCACCAGCGTCAGGCGGTCGCCCAGCCGCAGCGGCTCGGTCGCTGCCAACGGGCGCGGCTGGCGGTCGGCGCCCAGCAGGCTCAGCGCCACGAAGCGGTACGTCTGGGCCAGCGGCGCCAGCGGGGTCTCGCGCAGCGGCAGGTCATGGTCCTGGTCCAGCACGTGCAGCTCGCACACCGTCAGGATGCGCCCCTCCACCTGGAGCACGCTGCGGACCTGGTCGCCGTGCAGGGCGGCCACGAAGGCCGGGGCGGCCAGCTCGGGGATCGACACCGCCAGCCGCACGTTCGCCGCCCGCCGCAGCGTCTGCGCCAGCCCGGCGTCGAGCAGGCGCAGCACGACGCGCTGCTGGGGCGCCATCTCGCGCACCTGGAAGCCGATCTCGATGTTCGCCAGGTCGTTGCTGGTGGCGGCGACGACGGCGCGGGCGCTGGCGACGTGGGCCTGCCGCAGCACCTCGGCGATGGTGGCGTTGCCGACGATGACCGCCGCCCCCAGCCGTCGTGCGGCAGGGATGAACGGGGCGTCGGCGCTGCGTTCGAGGACGACGACCTGCTCGCCCTGGGCGAGCAGTTCCTCGACGACGCGGAAGCCGACGTTGCCGAGGCCGCAGACGACGAAGTGGCCGCTCTCGGGGACGCGCCGCACTTCAAACGCGCCGCCGAGCTTGGCGCGGAGGAGGTAGTTGGTGAGCAGGGCGGTGAAGGCGGCGGTGAGGGCGGTGCCGACGAGTCGCAGGCCGCTGATGAAGGCTTTCTGCCAGGTGCCGGGATCGACCTCGTTGCCGCGCATGTCGGCTCCGGTGGCGAGCAGGCTGATGGTGCGGTAGAAGGCGTCGACGAGCGTGTCGTTCTTCATGCCGAGATGGAAGACGAGCACGCTGCCGAGGATGACGCCGACGAACAGCCCGGTGCAGATCTTCACCGGCAGGTCGATGGCGCCGAACACGCGCGAGAAGACGCGCAGGAACCGCTTGGTCAGGCCGGCCCAGAGCAGCTCCGGCAGCGACACGTTCTCCCCCTCGGCGCGCAGCGGCTCGATCCGCTCGTGCGGCCCGCTCACGATCAGCCGGTCGCGCTCGGCGACCTGCGCGTCGAGCGACACGTCGCGCAGCAGCGCGAGGGGCTGGTTCTCGCGCTGGTGCCCCAGCCACTGCACCTGGTGCAATTCGGCGAGCTGCGCCAGCGACTGCCCGATGAGCGGCGACTGCGGATGCACGGTGATCTCGGCCACCTGGTGCTGCTCGCCGTTCTCCAGGTGGAACAGGCTGAGCGCTTCGCCGGTCCGCGCCAGCAAAGCCAAAAGAGGGGCGGCCAGGGCCGACGTGGACAGGGCGCAGATGTTGCGGGCAGCTTCACCAAGCTTGCCGATCAGGTTCTGGTTGAACATGCGGACGACGATGCGAACGTCCGGGTTGAGGTGTCTTACCATGAGGGCCGCCGACAGGTTGACGAGGTCGTCGCTGGTGAGAACGAGGACGCCGTCGGCGCAGTCGAGGCCGGCCTGCGACAGAACCTCCGGCTGCCGGCAGTCGCCGACGACGACCGTGGCGCCGTGCAGGCGCGGATCGCCAGCGCGACAGACGGTGTCGATGACGACGGCGTCGGCCCCGGTCGCGCGGAGCTGCAGCAGCACCCGCTCGCCGACCTTGCCCAGCCCGCACAGGATGAAGTGAGCCATGCAGGTTGTTGTATGCTGCGAGCGCGGGGCCAAGAAGCTGTTTCAATACCTCAGTCGACGAAATACACGGGCAACGGCGAGCGGCGCGGCTTGAGCGCCGCCGTGAAAATCCGCGACGATGCGTGGGCTTGCAACGACA
>JAYSSW010000715.1:0-3474 GCA_043720335.1 Planctomycetia bacterium | reverse complement strand
CGAACGTGATGGCTGATGTTCCATCCCATATGGAGGAAGATGGATCCATCTTCGTGCATCAGGTCGCGCATCAGCGTCAGGCGTTCGTAAATCATTGCGATGAACGAATCGGCGCCTCGGCCCCAGGTGTCGCGGTAGGCGATCTCCTCCAAGACGTTCGGCTTCTTGGTGAAGGTGTCGTCGCCGATCTCGATGTCCATCGAGAAGTCGGCCCCCACGTCGAAGGGCGGGTCGATGTAGATGAGCTTGATGCCGCCGTGGCTCTCGATCTCCTCGCGGAGGGGGCCGTTCTTGAGGCTGCTCAGGATCAACTTGTTGTCGCCCCAGATGAGCTTGTTGGTCCAGCCCGACAGCTGCCGGCCGCGCTCGTCCATGTTGTACAGCGTGGGCTGCTCCTTCACCGACTCGGAGCGCGGCTCGTCGACCTGCTCGACAACCTGGAACGGCAGCACGACGTTGCAGACCTCGTTCGTCTTGCCGTTCCAAACGAGTTCGACTTCGCGCTTGTCGTCGAACAGCAGGAAGCGGTACTTGTCCGGCAGCGGCTTGTCGGCTTCGAGGAAACGGACGATGTCTTGCTTTTCTTGGGGCGTCAGGCGCGGCATGGGTGGTTCTTTCCATAGCGGGGCTTTGCAATTGCGTCCAGAGCGGCCCATTGAACCAAAGGCCGCACCGCATGGCAATCTTTTTCCTACGGCAATCGACTGTTTTAATACGGGGAAGCGCCCCCCTTTGCTCTCCGTCGATGTTCAACGTACTTTCAGCGGACTTCGCACGATTGGCCGTGACACTGGCAATTTCGGCGATTGTCTCAACCGACATCGCAATCCGCACGCTCCTCCGCTACGACTGTAATCCCAGTCCCAGACACCGAAAGTAGCGCAGCTGCAATGTCCGCCTCCCTTGTCGGCCACTTGGACGCCGACAGCTTCTATGTCAGTGCCGAGCGTGTCCGCCATTCCTTCCTTGCCGGGAAGCCCGTGGGCGTCCTCGGCAACCAGGGCGCGTGCGTCATCGCCCGCAGCCGTGAGATGAAGGCGGCAGGCGTTGGCGTCGGCACGCCGATCTGGGACGCGGCTCGGCTGTGTCCGCAAGGGGTCTACGTCAAACGCGACTTCCGATGGTACGAGGTCATTTCCCGCGCGATGCTCGCAGTCGTGCAGGAGTTCTCGCCACGGGTCGAATACTACAGCATCGACGAGTTCTTTTTCGAGGTGCCCCGCGACGTGTCGCCGCAGTCGGCAGCCGAAGCGATCCGCGACCGCGTGTTGCAGCGTGTCGGCGTTCCGGCCACCGTGGGCGTTGCGCGGTCGAAGTCGCTGGCGAAGCTCATCTCGGACAACGCCAAGCCGTTCGGAGCGCTCGCGGTGACTGACGAAGAGGGCGAGCGGCGCATCCTTGCCGAGCGGAAGGTTGATGACATCACCGGCATAGCGTCCCGACGTGCGGCGAAGCTCGCGCCGTTCGGCATCGCGACGGCGCTCGACTTCATCAACGCTGACCGCCGGTTGATCCGGCAGCTTCTCACGGTCGAGGGGGCGCGCCTCTGGTGGGAGCTGCGCGGCGAGCCGGTGCGCCCGATCCAGACGACGCGGCCGCCCCACAAAATGCTGTCGAGGGGCGGGTCGATTGGCGCCGCGACAGACGATCCTGACCGCGTCGTCGCCTGGGCGGTGCGGCATCTTGAACGGCTGGTCGAAGAGCTGGAGCATCACCGCGTTCACGCCGGCCAGCTGTCGGTGTACGTCGGCCACAAGGGAGCGCCGAGCGGAAGCGGCATGTCGGGATTGATGGCGCCGACGAACCGCTTCGACCTGCTGCTTGAAGTGACGCTCGCGGGGCTTCGCCAGGCGTGGAGCGGCGCGCCGGTGCAGCGGCTTCACCTCTTCGCGTCGAAACTCCAGTGGCCGGGCTTCGTGCAAGGCGGCCTCTTCGATCCGCCGGCCGAAGAGGCGGTCGCGCTAGCGAAGGTGAAACGGGAGATCAACACGCAGCTCGGCCGCTTCAAGCTCCGAAGTGCGGCGACGCTCTACTTGGCGGAGAATTACCGCGACGACGCGCAAGGCTACGACATCTGCGATGTGCGGGGCAAGATGTGCTTCTGAGGGATGCCCCGTGACCGGCCTCGCGCTCGCCTACTCCGATCTTCCGCTCGATCTGATCCGGTCGCACAACCTCGATGCGCGCGTGCATGACCGGGGCGGCGAGAAGGAAGTGCAGTTCATGTTCCATGATCCGTCGCCCTTGCTGCCAGTGTTGCTGCATGGAACGCTCCAGCTTGCCCGCTGGGGCACGCGCAGGGGCGAATCGAAATCTTTGCCGGTGTCGGGCTGGACGTGGTTAGAATCGGTCGAGAGCGGCAAATGGGCTGCATCCTCGGCGGTTGAGGTGTTGATTCCCGCACGGCTCGGCTTCGACCGGGGAATCTGGTTCAGCGTCAAGCAAGGCGCTCGCGGGCTGGTTGTCGAGGAAGCTGGCGTGCTGGTGGCGTACATGATCGTGGAACCGGCCAGCCACTACTACGAAGTCATGACGCGGGCGAAGCAGATGGCTTCCCTCGTAGGCGAGCGAATTTGATGGAGCGGTGGCATCTCGTTTGCCGATGCTGATGGATGATGCCAACCACCAGAGGACGCGGCCATGTGCGGGAGATTCACGCGGCGACAAGATCCACGGACCTACGCGGCGCTCCTGGGCGTTGACGCCGACACGATGCCCGCCGCGCCACCATCGTTCAACGTCGCCCCTTCGCAAGCGGTATTGGCTGCCCGCGTCGAGGATGGCGAACGTAAGGCGGTGCTGCTCCACTGGGGGCTTGTGCCGAGCTGGTCGAAGGATGGCAGGCCGTCGATCAACGCCCGCGCGGAAGGCATCGAGGCCAAGCCCACCTTTCGCACGCCGTTTAAGAAACGACGCTGCCTTGTGCCGGCGGATGGCTACTTCGAGTGGCGTGCCGAGGGCAAGCGCAAGCAGCCCTATTACTTCCGCATGACGGACGGATCGCCATTCCTTTTCGCGGGCTTGTGGGAGCGCTGGCAGGACGTGGAAACGTGCGCCACGATCACCACCACGCCGAACGACCTGCAAGCCCCGATCCACGACCGCATGCCGGTCATTCTGGACGAACGCGGCTCGGACCTGTGGTTGAGCGATGCCAGCCCCGACGAACTGCTGGCGCTACTGGTGCCGTTCCCTGCCAAGCGGATGGAAGTCTTCCCCGTATCGTCACTGGTCGGCAACCCGCGCAACAACCGCGTGGAATTGCTGGAACCGCTGGCGTCGATCAACATTGGTTGACGTTGACCTGCTGGCCGCCGACGTTGACCTGCCCCGCGTTCTGGACGAGGACCGCCGGGGCGGTTCGCCGCAGATCGCGGAGCGCTCGGAGTGTCCGCAGGGAAATCTTGTTGAAGCGGTCGATCATTTCGGCCGCCTGGTCAATCGCCTCGGTGTCGTCGATGCGGGGCGGCAGCT
>JAYSSW010000714.1:0-7309 GCA_043720335.1 Planctomycetia bacterium | reverse complement strand
GCAGGCTGTCCTTCTCCTGCGTGGTGAGGAAGATGGCGTCCTTCCAGATGATCGGCGTCGACGTGCCCCAGCCGGGGATCGGCGTTTTCCAGGCGACGTTCTCGGTCTTGCTCCACTGCGTCGGCAGCTTGGCGCTGGCGACGCTGTCGCCGCGCGGGCCGCGCCACTGGGGCCAGGTGTCGTCCGGGGCAGTGTCTTTTGTGCCGGTGAAGAGGAACAGGGCAAGGGCCAAGGCTTGCATGGGGGGATGGCTCCTGGATGCGGTTGAAGGGAGAGGAAAAACGGTTGCAGCGACCTCACTAACCCTGAGCGCAAGCGAGGGGATCGCTTGTCGACTCGCGGAACGAAAGAATGATCGTCCTGCATGTTTCGTTGCGATCCCCTCGCTTGCGCTCAGGGTTTGTAAGGTTGTCGCGTTACTTCAACGTCGCGAGGTACGCGATCAGATCGAGGAACTCGCGGCGGCTCATCTGGGCCTCCTGGCCTTCCGGCATGATCGACACGCGCGACACGCTCCGCATTTCGACGTCCTCCTTGGCGATGCGCGCCTCCGTGTCGACGTTCAGCACCTTGAGGAACTTGCCGTCTTCCTTCACCAGGCCGCTGCGGACGATCCCGTTCTTGTCGACGACGGTTTCGGTCTCGAAGCCGGTCTTGATGATCTTCGACGGGTACAGGACCGACTCGATGAGGTAGTCGATCTTCTGCGTGCCGATCCCCTTCAGCGACGGGGCGAGGGGCGTGGTCACGGTCGCGGTGGTGTGGCACTTCGTGCAGCCGCTGCGCTCGAAAACCTGCAAGCCGAGCGCGGCGTGCTTCGACTTGTCGGCGGGCGACAGCTTCGCGAAATCGTCGGTCGCCTGCTTAGTCCAGACCGCTTTGTCCTTCTCCTCGCGCGGCAGGCTGAGCGCCTTGATCGATTCGGGCTGCTTGTCGAGGTGGCGGAACACGGCGGCCAGGTCGTCCTTCAGCCCCGCGTCGGTCTTCACCAGCTCCGGCGCCTGCTGGGCCAGCACGTCGACCATCTCCGGCCGGTCCTTGAACGAACGCCACCAGCGCACCGCCTCGGCCCGCACCAGCGGATCGTCGTGGGCCAGCAGCTTCGTCCACGCTTCCTTCTTCGGCGCCGACTCGATGCGGGCCAGCGTCGAAAGCTGCTCGACCGTGTCGTCGAGCTTCGACTTCGGAGCGAGAACGCTCGCCCAAAGCGGCTCCGCCAGCGACGCCGACTTCGGGCCGAACCGGCGCGCGAGCGTGTGAGCCGCTTGTCGCAAAGCGGGCTGCGGCGAGCGGAACTGGCCGGCGATCTGCTTGAGGGCGAACGGCGTCGGCCCCTCGGCTTCGAGGAACTCGAAGATCATGAGCTGGTCGGCGGGCGTCGCCACACGCAGCGCCCCTTTCTCGACCGCTTCGATCAGCCGTTTCCCCGCCGCCGCGCTGAGCACCTTCGACGCGCCGCCCGACTTCGCCTTGAGCAGCAAGATCGCCTTCGCGGTCACGCCGATGGGCAGTTCCTCGCGGCCGATGAATTTCTCGAGCGATGGCACGATCGATTTGTCGCCGTCGAGTTGCACGAGCATCAGCAGCAGCGTCGGATCGATCTTGCCGGGGTTCTCCAGCGTCTTGCCGAGCGCGATCAGAGCTGCGGGCTTCGACTTGAACTCCTCGAAACAAGCGACATCGACGGCGATCATGCCGGCGAGCCGCACGTCGGCGTCGTCGGAGGCGAGCGCCTTGCTGAACGCCGCCGCGTCGCCGTGCTTGGCGAGATGCCAGGCAGCTTCATAGCGCAGATGCTCGTTCTTGGCGGCGCCGCTGGCCAGCGCGTCGAGCAGCGAGGTTGAGTCCGTGAGCGTGATGGCGGCCTCGACGCGTACTGCGGGGTCGGCGTCCTTGGCGAGTGACATCGCCATGTCACTCGCGCCGTCGATGGCGTGCCGGCGCAGCAGGTTCAGCGACAGCCGGCGCACCTTCGGATCGGCGTTCTGGGCGCCGGCGGCGATCGCCTTCTTCGCTTCCGGCGTGCCGATCCGCAGCAGCGACCATAGAGCGCTCGCAGCACCTAGCGGCTCGGTCGACTTGGCGGCGTAGTCGGCGAGGTGCATGACCGCCGCGTTTCCTTGGCCGATCAGCACCTTGGTCGCATGCTCGCGCGCCAGATGGTCGGGCGAGCCGAGGTCGCTGAGCGTGACGGCGCCGAGCTTCGCGGTCGCCTCGAACGGCTTGCGCGTCTTGCCCGCGCCGTCCTTGCCGACGTACTTCAGCCGCCAGACGCGGCCCGTCATGTCGCTTTCGTCGTCGCGGCCGTACCAGTCGGAGACGAGCAGGTTGCCTTCGGGATCGAGCATGATGTGGCTGGGACGGAAGTGCGGGTCGGTGCAGCTCAACAGCGATTCCTTGACACCGATGCTGCCGTCCTCGTTCGGCACGAAACGGAAGATCGCGCGGTTGGAGCCTGTGAAACCATGCGCTCCCCAGTTGCAAAGGAACAGGTTGCCCTGGTACTTCTCGGGGAAAGCCGCGCCATAGTAGCGCATCAACTGCGTATGGGCGCCGCGCGGCAGCTCGAACACCGGCGGCGCGAGCGGGTGGTTGCCCGCCAGCCAGTTGTTGTCGACGTTCGGCCGGCTGTAGCAGTGGTAGTCGACGCCGTCGATCACGCGGACGAAGCGGTTCGGGTTCCCCTCGCCGTTCGACAGCAGCCAAAGCTGGCCATATGGATCATACTCGAACGAGTACGGCACACGCAGGCCGTGGACGAGCCGTTGCATCTTCGTGCCGTCGGCGTTCATCCGCATGACGATGCCGGAATTCTTGCGGCCCGAGATCTTGCCGTCCGGGCCCTGGATGTCGATCTGGTGGTCGCCGACGCTCATCAGGAGCTGGCCGTCAGGCCCCCATTCGATGACGAACATGCCGAACGGGTTCCACGCCTTGTTCTTGTCGACGAGGATCTTCTCCTTGTTCGTCGCCTTGCCGTCGTCGGCCAGGTCGTAGCGGTAGAGGTAGTTGTTGGCGGTCAGCCACAGCTTGCCTTCCTTGATGGCGATCCCCATGACCGGGTCGTCGAAGCCGTCGGCGACGAGCGTGCGTTTCATCTTGCCGTCGGCGGTCGGGTCGAGGCGGATGACCGGGTTCGCGAACGGCTTGATCGGCGAGCCGGACGGGCCGAAGCGGTAGGTGTGGCTTTCGCTGACGTAGATGCGCCCCTTCTCGTCGCTCGCCATCGTGATCGGGTTGATGACGAGCGGATCAGCCGCTACCAGTTCCAGCGTGAACCCTTCGGGGAACGTGAAGTGCTTGAGCTGCATCTCCGCCGTCAGGCGCGTCTTGATCTTCGGATCGACGGCGCCGACATCGATGCTCTTGCCCCCCGGCGCGGCGGCGCTGCTGCTCAGGCTCCACGGCGCGAGCGACGTGTCGCCCAGCACGATGGCCGCGAACCAGCTGGAATCGTCGAAGGCGACGGCGGTCCAGTCCTTCGCGACCGCCTGCGTGATTTTCATCGTCGCGTCGGTGACGATGAACTGCTCCTTCTGGTCAGCGGTCTTGACATGCAGTCGAGCGATGGCGCCGGCGACGCCCCCTTCGTTGCGGACCTCGATGGCGAGCACGTTCTTGCCGACGACGAGGTGCTTGGCCACGTCGATTTTTTCGACCTTGCTCCAATCGCTGCCCGCGCCGACTTTTTGGCCGTTGACGAACGCGACGTAGCGGTTGTCGGCCGTGACCCACAGTTCAGCGCTCGTCGGCTTCGCCTTCAGCTCGAAGGTCTTGCGCAGGAAACGCGGATCGTTCGTCTGCGCGACCTGGTGCGCGTCGGCATGGTCCCAGACCCACATCGCCGGGCCCCAGCCTTTCGACGTGTTCTGGGCCAAACTGAACGACGTGACCAGCGAAAACAAGCAGGCGGCCAACGCGAGGATTCTTTTCATCAGACGATCCAGGGAGGATGGGATGCGAGGCAGGCAGGCGAGGAAGGAAGCATCGTACCACGCCACAAGCGGAGAGAAAGGACGAAATCCTTCTTGATTTCGTTTCGGACCTGCCTGAATCGCGGCAGCGAGGAAGGCTTGCGATTGGCGCCATCGTCACGTCAGGCACAACCGGCCCGGCGCTCTGCGGCGACCCTGCCAATGATGCACAAAAGTCAAACAATTGCGTTGCGTTCCGTCCTCCCCTCTGCTTCAATCAAGTCAGGCTCATTTCACCGAAACGTCGCCCGAATTCCTTCAACGTCTTGTTGAAGCGTCTCGCCAAAGGCTGAAAGAGGAGGAACAGATCATGGGCAGCGATATGCTGGTCGCCTTGCAGGAAGCCTCCGCGCACCACGCCGCGCTTCTGGGCGTCAACCACCACGCTTCACACGGTAAGCGTCACGCGCTTCGCCTGCTGCATGGCCACATGCACGAGCACGAAGTGGCGCCGCCGATCCCCGCCAACGAGATGCTGCAGTCCCGGCCTGTCTGCACGGTGCTCGGCCTTCAGGAGACGGGCAACTGGGGCTTCGAGCACGGCGTCAACGAGCACCATCTCGCCATCGCCGCGACCCCGTGGCGCAGCCGGCTGGCGAGCAGCGACAAGGGGCTGCTGGGCAGCGACCTGGTCCGCATCACGCTGGAGCGGTCGCACTGCTGCACGCAGGCGGTCGACACGCTGGTCAGCCTGATCTCGCGCTACGGCCAGCGCAGCGTCGGCGACGACGGGGCGGGGGACAACATCTTCCTGGTCGCCGACGGCCGCGAGGCGTACGTCGTCGAGGCGGCGGGCAGCCATTGGGCGATGATCGAGTGCGCCCGGTCGCGGGCCGTCACTGAAGTCGGCATGATCCGCCAGGACTGGCGCCGGCTGTCGCCCGGCCTCGCGGACTGGGCCATCGAGCAGTCGCTCTGGACCGACGACGGCAGCAAGATCGACTTCCTCGGCGCCGTCGGCCTGAACACCCCCGCCCAGGCCCTCGCCAGGCGCCGCTGGGGCCGCGCCAGCATCGCGCTGACGCAGCAGGACGGCGCCATCGACCCGGTCGTCCTGCGGCGCATGCTGGGCGAGCACCACGAGACGTGCCGAACGCTGCTGGCGGACCCCGACACGACGATGCTGGCGGGCAGTTTCGTCGCCGGGCTGGCGGCGGGCGCCGAGCCGCTGGCGTGGGTCTCGTTCGGGCCGCCGCAGGTGTCGCTGTACTTCCCGATCGCCTTGGCGGGCGAGCTGCCGCTGGAGTTCAGCGCCAGCCACCCGGAGAATCCCGGCATCGAGCAGTGCGTCCTGCAGATGACGGCCATCGAGGACGAGGAGCTGCAGACGAAGCGCGACACGGCCTTGTCGCATCTTCAGGAACGCTTCGACCGCGACGCCGAGACGTTCCTCGCCGAAGCCGCGATGCTGCGGCGGCAGGGGAACACCTACCCGATCCGCCAGCTCGCCAGCGCGATGATGCACCAGCACGTCAAAGCGTTCGAGGCCGAGTGGCGCAAGCTGTGCGGCATCGAGATGGCGGTCGCCGCCGCCGAGATGGAGACGATCATGGTCCCCTTCGCGTTCTGACCGAGGCGAACCGATGACCCCCGTGATCTTGTTCGCCTCGGCGGTCCTCGTCGTGCTGCTGCTGTCGGTCGCGGGACTGATCCGCCGCCGGCACCAGGCGAGCGAAGCCGACCAGCCCGCCGTGACAGGCAGCGTCCTCGACTGGGGCAGCCTCCTCGTCTACGCGGGACTGCTGGCGGCCGCCGGCGTTCTCGTTGGCGCGGTCGCGATGTTTCTCTTCGACAAGCTGGCGGGCAACGTCGGCATGGGCATCGCTGTCGTGATGTCGATTATCGGCGCCTTGGCGTTCTTGCGGCTGACCGCGAAGCCCACGCCATGAAAAAATCCCGCCGGCGAGGATTGCTCCTCGCGGGCGCGACAGTGGCATCCCCAAGAATCGCTTCGCTCATCTTGGGGCTTGCGGGTGCGATGCCGTAATCACGCAATGATGTCGCGGTTGACGACGCCGTGCACGTCGGTGAGGCGGAAGTCGCGTCCGGAGTAGCGGTAGGTCAGGCGCTCGTGGTCCATGCCCATGAGGTGCAGGATGGTGGCGTGCAGGTCGTGGACGTGCATGCGCTGGTCCTGGGCGGCGAAGCCGAAGTCGTCGCTGCTGCCGTAGGTCATGCCGCCTTTGACGCCGCCGCCGGCGAGCCAGACGGTGAAGCCGTGGTTGTTGTGGTCGCGGCCCCGGGCGCCTTCGGAGGTCGGGGTGCGGCCGAACTCGCCGCCCCACAGGACGAGCGTGTCTTCGAGCAGCCCGCGCTGCTTCAAGTCCTTCAGCAGCGCGGCGACCGGCTGGTCGACGGTGCGGGCGTTGACGCGGTGGTTGGCGATGTCGCCGTGGTCGTCCCACGGCTGGCCGGCCCCGGTGAAGACCTGGACGACGCGGACGCCGCGCTCGACGAGCCGACGGGCGACGAGGCAGGCGTTGTTGAACGCGCCGTTGCCGTACAGGTCGCGGGTCGCCTGGGTTTCACGCCTTAAATCGAAGACTTCCTGCGCCTCGAACTGCATGCGGAAAGCCATCTCCATCGACTGGATGCGGGCTTCGAGCGGGTTGTCGCTGCCGCCGCGGCGCTGGAGGTGCATCTCGTTGAAGCGGCGCATGAGGTCGACCTGCTCGCGCTGCGACTCGCGGCCGATCTGGCCGTTCGACAGGTTCTGCAGCACGCGGCGGGGGTCGAAGCTGGTGTTGTTGATGTGGGCGCCCTGGTAGATGCCGGGCAGGAAGCTGTTGCTCCAGAGCTGCGGGCCGATGACCGGGAAGCCGGGGCACATGACAACGAAGCCGGGCAGGTTCTGGTTCTCGGTCCCCAGGCCGTAGTTCAGCCACGACCCCATGCTGGGGCGCACCGGCTGGGTGTCGCCGCACGTCATCATGAGCAGCGACGGCTCGTGGTTGGGGACGTTGGTGTGCATCGAGCGGATGACGCACAGGTCGTCGGCGCACTCGGCCATGCGCGGGAAGATCTCGCTGATCTCGAGGCCCGACTTGCCGTGGCGGGTGAAGCGGAACGGCGACTGCATCAGGCCGCTGGTGCCGCGCTCGGTGCTGCGGTTGGCGCCGGGCGGGCGCTGGCCGTTGTAGCGGCGGAGCATCGGCTTGGGGTCGAAGGTGTCGACCTGCGAGGGGCCGCCGTTCATGAACAGGTGGATGATCCGCTTGGCCCGGGCGGGGAAGTGGGGCGGTTTCGGCGCCAGCGGGCTGACCGCGCCGCCAGCGGGCGCCTGGGCCAGCATCTGCTGGTCGTTGAGCAGGCCCGCGAGGCCTACCATGCCCAGG
>JAYSSW010000713.1:0-3480 GCA_043720335.1 Planctomycetia bacterium | reverse complement strand
GAGGGGATACCATCGCTGCACGCGGTCGAGGTATCCCCTCGCTTGCGCTCAGGGTTAGTGGTTTTCCAATTCGTGAGAAAATCCCATGTCCGAACATCCCTGGGTTCACGAGAACCTGACCAGCTACGCCGCCGGGGGGCTGCCTCCCGACGAGCGTGCCCGCGTTGAACTTCACCTGGCCGAGTGCGAGGCGTGCGCCGCCGAGCTGGCCGAGTGCCGGCGGCTCGACACGTCGATGGAGCGGCTGTTCCAGGAGGTCCGCCCCGAGCCGGGCTTCGAGGACCGCCTGCTGCACAAGCTGCGCAGCGTGCCGTGGCGGCGCACGTCGCCCGCCTTCCGCTGGATGGCCGCCGCCGCCGCGATGGTCCTGCTCGGCGGCGTTGGCGCCCTCTTCCACGCCGCCGCCGCCAGCGGCGGACTGGCGATGCCCGGCACGCGCAAGGCGGGCAGTCTTGACGCGGCACGTTCGTTTTTCGGCGTGCTGAACGTGTCGAAGGAACCCTCTTATTCGCAGCTCATGCACGGCAGCATCCACTACGGAGCGGATCTGAAATTCGGCGACGTTGATGACAAATTCGTTGGAGGAGCGGCTTATGGAGGTCAACTCCGAGCCGATGGCGAAAGCACCTGGAACGAAGTCGAGAAGCGGCAGAAGGCGATCACGGATGTTCTAGCCGAGGTGAAAGAAACCCACACCGGCTCACTAGTGATTGGCTCCAACGTCAATGGCGAGTCGCTGATCGGAGGAAAGGCGAAGAGAGCGAAGGCGAGAGCTGTTTTTGAAGCGATCGAGAGCAAGCCAGCAGGCGTATCGAAGGAATCGCTCTCGCCTGACACGGACATCGCCTACTCCGAAGGGCGCCGCGCGGACGTGTCGGTTCCAGCCTTCTCGAAACCCAACGCGGTCGCGTTACTTAAGCGGAAGCCAGGGGCGGAGAATGAAGCCATCGCGGGGATCATGAAGCCGATGGGCGGCGATTCCTCTGCGAGTTCGGCGTTGAGCATGCCTAACAAGCCCGGCAACCCGTTCTTCCAAACCTACGAGCAGACGTACCTCCCTGGCGAGAGCAAGCGACTTGATCTTTACGCCGGGGACGCCAAAGTCAGCGACAAAGTCTTCGAAGACGCCGGCAAGCAGGACAAAGCGGAGAAGAAGGTCGAGGAGCGGAAGGCCCCTGTTAACATGCCCGTCGGCTCGGCCGCTGGCGGCGGTGCGCAACCTCCTGCCAGCATTGCGCTGTCGCTTCTCGCCAAAGCCAACGAATACTACAAGCCGGCGGAGGTCGGCAAGCTGCTAGGCATCAAGGCCGGACAGAGGCAGCTCGAAGTCGGACAGAAGCAGCTCGAGGCGCAGACCCAGCAGTCGCGGGCTGAGCCGAAGGAGCTTGGCAAGTCCGATCCCAAGGGAGGCGACGACAAGAAGGTTGGCGCCGTCAAGGACAACGAGAAGAAGCCCGAAGAAGCACAGCTCGCGGTCGCGGCCCGCAAGATCATCCGCAGCGGCGAGATCGAGTTCGAGGTCGACGTCTTCGACAACACCGTCGCCAGCATCACCAAGCTCGTTTCGGCCGTCAAGGGGGGCTTCGTCGCCACGGTCAACAGCGACAAGCTGCCCAACGGCAAGGTCAAAGGCTCCATCGTCGTCCGCATGCCGCCGGAGCACCTCGACAAGTTCCTGCTCGATCTGCGCCAGGAGCTGGGCAAGACCGGCGAGCTGAAAGGCCAGCGCATCGGCAGCCAGGACGTGACCAAGGCCTACACCGACATCGAAAGCAGGCTCCGCGCCGCCCGTGCCATGGAGGAGCGCTTCATCAACATCATCAAGACCGGCAAGGGGGAGATCAAGGACCTCATCGCCGCCGAACGCGAGCTGGGCACCTGGCGCACCAAGATCGAGGAGATGGAAGGCGAGATCCGCTTCTACAACAACCAGGTCGGCCTCAGCACCCTCACCATCACCGCCTACGAGAAGGAGATCCAGTCGGCCGCTACCCTCGTCATTAGCGAGAAGGTCGGCATGAGGCTGGAGGTCGAGGACGTGGAGAAGGCGCAGCAGACGGCGCTCAAAGCCGTCGCCGACCTGAAGGGGCGCGTCCTGAAGTCGGACCTGAAGTCGCACACCGCCGGGCAGCTCGAGGCGGTCTTGGTGGTCGAAGTTGCTCCCGCGTCGGCCGACGCGCTGCGCGAGAAGCTCAAGGCGCTCGGCCAGGTCACGCAGATGGACTCGCAGCGGACGCAGTCGGCGGAGGGGGGCAAGCACAACGTCACCGAGGCGAAGTCGCGCGTCAGCGACGTGCAGTTCAACGTCGCCCTGTACAACGCCGCCAACATCCAGCCGCGCGAGACGTGGATCGTGCAGGTCGCCACCATCGACGTGCCGGGCACTTACGAATCACTGCAGGACGCGGTCGCCAAGGCGAAGGGGCACGTCCGCGTCGGCAGCGTCAACGAGAGCGACAAGCTCAACATCACGGCAACCTTTGACGTCGATCTGCCCAGCACCGAGCGCAAGGCGTTCGAGGACGCCTTGGCCAAGGCGGGCACGGTCGTCTCGCGCAGCAGCACGCAGGCCGCCGCCGGCGACACCGTGACCGACCGCAAGGTGGGCTATCGGCTGACGCTCCGCAACGTCGCCAACATCCAGCCGCGCGAGACGTGGACGATGAACGTCGCCACGCTCGACGTGCCGGGCAGCTACCGTGTTCTTCAAGAGGCGGTGTCGCAGGCGAAGGGGCACGTCCGCGCCGGGCAGGTCAACGAGGTCGACAAGCTGAACATCACCGCGACCTTCGACTTCGACATCCCCGCCAGCGAGCGGCGCGTGCTCGACGAGGTGCTGGCGAAGGTCGGCCCGGTGCTGACGCGCACCAGCACGCAGGCGGCCGCCGGCGACAACGTGACCGACCGCAACGTCGGCTACCGTCTGACGCTCCGCAACGCCAGCGCCATGCAGCCGCGCGAACGGGTCGCGCTGGCGGTGGAGGTGCTGGACGTGGAGAAGACGGTGGCCGAGCTGCTCGATCTGGTGAAGGCGCAGAAGGGTCTGGTGTCGGGCGCGAAGATGAGCCGCGAACGGTCGGGCCGCGTCACTTCGACGATGGTGTTCGACGTGCCGCTGGGATCGAAGGACGGCCTGGTCCGTGCGATCAAGGCGAGCGGCGAGGTGCGGCTGCAGGAGTCGTCGCGGAATTCGAACGTGCCGGAAAGCGACCTGGCGACGGCGCAGATCGAGGTGGTGCTGGCGAGCAACCTGCCGATCGTGTCGGACGCCGACGGCCTGTGGCCTCAGATCCGCACGAGCCTGTCGTACAGCTTCCAGCTGCTGTCATACAGCTTGATGCTCATCATCCTGGGCCTGTTCGTGGTGGTGCCGTGGGCGCTGCTGGTGTGGGCCGTGTGGAAGGTGTACGCCCGCATGACGAAGCCGGCGCCGCCGGTGTGAGAAGGGGGAGACACGGAGAAAAATACATCGGAGCCATC
>JAYSSW010000712.1:0-7311 GCA_043720335.1 Planctomycetia bacterium | reverse complement strand
TCGACCATCTCGCCAAGTTCTTCCACCTGGCGGTCGACTACAAGAAGAAGATCGGCTTCGGCGGGCAGTTCCTCATCGAGCCGAAGCCCAAGGAGCCGACCGTCCACCAGTACGATTTCGACGCCGCCAACTGCGTCGCCTTCCTGCGCGGCTACGGGCTTGACAAGGACTTCAAGCTCAACATCGAGACCAACCACGCCACGCTGGCCGGCCACACGATGATGCACGAGCTGGCCTACTCGTCGATCAACGGCATGCTCGGCTCCATCGACGCCAACCGCGGCGACCTGCTGCTCGGCTGGGACACCGACCAGTTCCCCAGCGACTACTACCTCACCACGCAGTGCATGCTCGTCATCCTCGGCCAAGGGGGTCTCGGCAGCGGCGGCGTCAACTTCGACGCCAAGGTCCGCCGCGAGAGCTTCGAGCCGGTCGACCTGTTCCACGCCCACATTGGCGGCATGGACGCGTTCGCCGTCGGCCTGAAGCTGGCCGCTCAGATCCGCAAGGAGGGTTTGCTGAAGGACTTCGTCCAGCAGCGCTACGCCAGCTGGGACGCCGGCATCGGCGCCAGGATCGAGCAGGGCCAGGCGAGCTTCGAGGATTTGGAAGCCTACATGCTGGCCAAAGGCGAAGCCGACAAGAACACGTCGGGCCGCCAGGAGATGCTGGAGAACCTCATCAACCGCTACGTCCGGTAGGCGCGATTCATATAGCCCCCGGCTTGCCGGGGGTGACGCGCCATCCCACGTCAGCGATGATGAAATTGTCGACGCGACCGCGCAGCGGAGACGGGCGCGTCGCCGTTCCTCGCTGCGCATCGGCAGCCCCGACACGTCACGGCCAAATGGCGTCGCCGCGCGGGTTTCCTCGCTGGCGCTTCGGGCTCAGGGGAAATCAGCTTCCGGTGAAGTGCGCGCTGCTGGCGTGCTGTGCGGCGGCGGTCGCGGCGCCGGCTTGCTGGACGACGGTCTGCGAGCTTTGCCCGCGCACGGAGATGAGCGACGTGGGGGCGCCGGCGCCGTAGCCGCTCATGCGGTTGTGCCACAGGATGCGGCCCGTCTGCGGGTCGAGGCAGTAGAGGTAGCCGTTGGTCGAGACGATCAGGCGGTCGCCGTCGAGCAGCAGCGTGACGTAGCCCGACTTCATCTCGTTGTTGGACCAGACGATCTCGCCGGTGTCGCGGTCGAGGGCTACCGCGTAGCCGTTGAGGCCGACGAAGACGAGTTGATCGATGGACATGGTTCACCTCGCGGTTGGTTCAAGATGCTTCCGGTATGGTAGCGGCCCCTCAGCCCGAAGCGCCAAGCGAGGAAACACGTGCGACGATGCGTGGAACGGCCCGGCGACTCGCGCAGCGAGAGCCGCCGAATGCAGCCGCGTCGCACTGGCGAGGCTCTCGCGGTGCGAGTCGCCTCGCCAACGCTTTGTATCGTCGCGTGGCTTTCCTCGCTCGCGCTTCGGGCTCAGAAGAGACGACAACACGATTCATTTGGGTTTTGCTTCGACCAAGGTCGGGCCGAATCGCCCTTTGACCCAGGTGCCAGAGCCATCGATTCGCAAATCGACCGTCCCCGTCAGTTGGTTGTTTTCAGCCGTCAGTTTCAGAGCCAAATCGTATCCATCGTGCAGGATTTTGCACGGAACCTCACCAATCGGGCGGCTGGCGACCACCACCGTCGGCACTCCTTCCGTCCAGGTTTGCTTGGAATTCACCGTGATGCTGATTTCCGCTTGATGCCGCAGCGCCTCGGGAATCCAGACTTGGAATTCCATTTTGGAGAGAATGCCGTCGGCACGGTCGGCCTTTTCGATGTACAGGATGCCGTCCCGCAACGTGGCTCTGTTCGCGGTGAACGGAACCTTGTTCAGTTCCCCTTCGACCTCGACCGACTTGGCCGAAAAAACCGTCACCTCTTTGACCGCGTCGTCTTTGATCTCCACCTTGGGCCGTTCGCCGCCGCATCCCATCGACATGCAGACAAGCACAAGAAAAGCACCGATCCGCATGGGTGGCTCCCTGATCTGCTTCGCGGTTGGCGAAAGCATCTTTGGCGTGAAATAAAACCTCAGCCCGAAGCGCCAGCGAGGAAACCCGCGCGATGACGCGTGGTTGCTTCCTGCGTGCGATGCCGCGACCGCGCAGCGGAGACGGGGCATCGCCATTCCTCGCTGCGCGTCGGCAGCCCCGACACGTCACGACCAATTGGCATCGTCGCGTGGCTTTCCTCGCTTTGCGCTTCGGGCTCAGAAAACTTGCGCCTTCGCATCCTGGCGCTTCGGGCTCACGAAACCTACGCCTTCAACATCTCGTCGTGGCGCATGCCGCTCGGCGGCAGGTCGGCGCGGCGGCAGTTCGCCAGGGCGGCCTTGGCTCCGGCGTGCTGCTCGGCGTCGTTGTCCTCCCACTCGATGCTCACCGCCCCGTCGAAGCCGACCCGGTTCAGCTCGATGAAGATCTCCTCGCAGCTGTTGGCGTCGCGGGCGGTGCCGGCCGTGACGAAGTTCCAGCCGTTGAGCGGGTGCCCCATCGGGCGGTGGCCGCCGAGCAGGCCGGCGCGGGTGTGCTTGCGGTTCACCTGCACCCCCTTGATGTGGGCGCAGTGGATGTGCTTGCCGAACTCGCGAATGAACTGGACGACGCTCACCCCCTGCCATTCCATGTGGCTGCCGTCGAGGTTGAAGCCGACCGCCCCCTCGTAGCCCGCTTTGCAGAGGAAATTGATGTAGTCGCCAGCCGACTCGAGGTCGCCCATCGCGCGTTCACTGGGGTGGCATTCCAGGTCGAAGGTGACGCCGTACTTCTTGCAGGCGTCAAAGACGGGGCCGAAGCGTTCGAGGATCAGTTCCAGGCTGACCTGGCGCACGTCGGGGATGGCGTAGCCGCCGATGCTGGTGGGCAGAGGCGGGAAGAGGAAGAAATGGCTCCAGCAGCCAGCCGGGGAGCCGACGAAGCCGGACAGGGCGATGCGGCGGTTCTGCAGCTTGCCGAGGTAGTGCCCCAGGCGGATCGACGCGAGCAGCGCTTGTAGCGACTGCTGCTGCACCAGCTTAGCCACTTCGGGCGGCACATAGTACGGGTCGGTGCGCGGCGGATTGTTCCCCTTGGCACGCCAAGATTTGTAGGCTTCGACCGCTTCGCCGCCAACGAATTGCAGCGTCTTGGCGGTCGGCTCGTCGCCGAGCGCTTGGCCTTGCAGGTGGGTGGCGATGGTGAAGATTTCCAGGCCGTGCTTCTGGGCGAGGGCGTGGCGCTCCTTGGCGTACGCCTCGGCGCCGGCGTCGGTGTCGCAGCGGGCGAGGTCGAGTTCCCAGCTCGCCTCCTCCCAGCCGTCGAAGCCGGCGTCGCCGACGAACTGGATCCAGGGTTCCATCGGCATGTTGCCGAACTGGCCGCGGACGAGTCCGATCTGGTGGTAGGAGCCTTTGCCGTAACGATGCGTGTCGGTTTGCTTGAAGCCCATGACGATCGATGTCTCCCAGAAGTTGGCTCAAGGGGGTCGTTCCAGGGACAAGGTACAAGCCCCGTGCCGCCAACGCAAGCAAACGCGGCGGAATTTTGGACGTGGAGCAGGGGACGAAATGACGAAAGCCCAGGGACGGCCGTCCCTGGGTTCCGACCCACGTGATGGAGCGACGACGAACTTGCGATTTTGCTGGTGCCCGGTTTTTGCACCAACGGTGCTGCATAGCAAAGCCCAGGGTCGCGCAGCGCACCCTGGGGAAGATGGATCAATCAAGCCTCTGCCCCAACGGGGCTGCATCGTCGTCCGCTTCCCATGCGATGCAACGCCGTTGGCGTAGAAATCCTTGGTGGCGTCCGTGTCCCCAGGGTGCGCTGCGCGACCCTGGGCTTTGCTATGCAGCACCGTTGGTGCAAAACCAAAGCACCAACGACGAAAGGCCAGGGACGCTGGTCCCTGGCCTTTCGACCCACGCCGCCTCAGACGGCGGCGGGCTTGCTCCTGCGAACGGAGTACCCGCGAACGAAACAGCGGGGACAAGCCCCGCCTCTCGCTGGTTCGTCGCCGTTCATTAAGAAGAATGAGGTGTCGCGCATTCGCTCAGCGAAGATATGCGATTCAGTTCGGGCCAATCCCGATTTCGGCGTGGATAGCCCGGAGCATCTGCACTTGCCGAGAAACCTCGCTTTGATCGCCCGCTGCAGCGACGAGCTGCGCGATCTGCATCGCGTTCTCGAACTCATCGATTTCGTGCAGACCATGATGCGGTGCGAAAAGGTTCCATCCTACATGCGCTGCAGCCATGAACGCCGAATTGCCACTGTCGCAAATCGAAGAGTAGTCGACGCTGCGAAGGTCGCTTTCCTGGGGCTGATGAACCAGCGAAGCCTCGGTCAACTCGACCGCTCTGCAGCATTGCTCGATGGCTTCGGGGCGAACAAACTTCTGGTCCAGCACCTTGTCCCAGACCGCGCGCACACAACTGCAAGCGAATCGCCGCGCCACCATCGGATCGACCCGGTCTCGCAAAGCCGCAAGCAGGCGTTCCACCTCATGGATTCGCGATTCCACAGCGGACTCGCTCCCGTAGACTTACCGCAGCACGCCCTGCAAAATGCCGTTGCCCTGGACGCGCTGGACCGGGGCGGCGTCGACGGCGCCGCGGGCGAGGTTGAACGACTCGATGCCGGACATCTTTTGGCGGACGAACGCGGTCGCCGGAATGTCGCTGCCGACCGACGTGTTGCTGAACAGCATCGTCATCTTCGTCTTCTGTGGCGGGCAGCTGATGTCCATGCGGCGCGGGAACAACGCCCCCGTCGCGCGGTCCTGGTACACCTCGTTGATCTTGGCGGCACAGATGATCTGGCCCCCCTGCACTTCCTGCAGAATGTAGTCCGTCACCTGGGCGGCGGGGGCGCGGACCTCGTTGCGCTTCATCACGATGATCTTCCGAACCATCTCGCCCTTCGGCATGCGGACCTGCTCGACCAGCTTCAGCGAGTCCCCTTCGGTCTCTAGCTTGTAGCGGTCGGCCGGGCCGTAGGTCGCCATCCCAAGCGTCTCCATCACCCAGCTTGGCTGGATCGGCAGCGGCATCTGCTTGACTCGCCCCTCCTCGAAGTCCTTATAAGAGCAGTAGAACTGGTAGGGCGGGTTGTTCTTCATCACGTAGAACCAAAACTCGTTGTCGTTCGAGCCGAGGTCGACCGCCGGCCCGCCTAGCGGGTTGTTGGCCGACAGTCGAAGGCTGCGCGGCTGCTCGGCGACGAGTTTCGCACGCGCGCCGACGCTCTGCCAGCCTTGCGTCGCGGTGATGTCGACATCTTCGACACGCACCGACTTCAGCCGCCGCGAGTTCTCGTTGAGATAATCGACCAGGCTGGCGACGGTCGGCGTGGGGCCGTTCGGCGTCGGGCCGGGCTTGGTCGTCGTGTCCTTGTTGAACAGGAAGCTCCAGCGCGTGCCGTTGCAGCCGGTCAGTGAGGTCAAGAGAAGCCCCAGGCCCAGCAGGATCGTCGCTCGTCGCATGGTTCACGTCCCTTCCGGCATGGGAATCACTTCCAGCCGAGCACCTGGAACACTTCGTCCTGCACCTGCTGCATCTCGTCGTCGCTGAGGCGGGGATTGACCACTTCGTAGACCTCGCTGCCTTTCGGCGGGCGGACCTTGAGCAGATCGACCCCGTCCCTCACCAGCGCCCCGTCGATCTTGAGCCGCTTGCGGCGAACGAGCAGCAGGGCGACCACGTAGCGGAAGTTCTGCTTGCCCGGGTCGGTCTCGCCGTCGAGCCGATGGAAGCACGCTTCAAGAAGCTCGTCGTCGAACTTCGGCTTAGTGTTTTCTTGCGGCGGCGGCACCTTCCCCATCCAGAAACTGAACGCACCGGCTGGCGCGCCTTGCCAGGCCTCGGGGCTGAAATCTTTCCGCAGCAGCTGGTGGTCCTCTTCGATCAGGGCCGAGTAGAACCGCTCGCCGGGCTTGAGTTCACGCCCGGTGATGGCACAACACCGCGTCAACGGTTGAATCTGATAGTCCATGATGCACCGCCCCCATTCGACGTCCGAGTGTGGGGCAAGAAGGCTCCAACTCAATCGTATCGTCACAATCGCGCGAAAAACAAGCGAGATGCGGCTCCCTCCGAACGAATCGCCAACCGGCGCGGCAAACTGGAGCGGGTGTGCCGGTTGCGCCGGGAAGAGGCTCAGGCGAACGGCCAGTGTAAGCTGGCTGGTTGAACTGCCAACCGCTGCAAGGTTCCACCAGCCAGCTTACCCTGGCCGTTCGCCTGACCTACGGGTGTTCTTTGGTCGCAACCGTAGGATCACATTGGCTTTCTAATCGATAAGAAAACGATGATCGAAAGAGATACCAGTAACTCTCGGAACAGCTTGGCCGCTTGCACAGAAATCCACGCGTACACCGATGCGATAATAATCCCAAAACTCGATGCTCCCGCCTCCAAATACAAGACACGTATCGATGTGTGCTGGGCCCAAGATTCGAGTTACTTGCTGCGCGTCCATGCCCTTGGAAATCGATCTTCCCACCCAGCGCCCCTGCAAGCTGCCAAGCACTTTGCGTGCGTCGGCATTCGGAATTCTGCGGACGCAGTTCAGATCCCTCATCAGAGGGTCATTCTGAACGAGCATGGCGCTTGCGATGATGAGCGAGTAGAGCATGCGACGATCTCCTGGATGTTCCACGTTGGGGATCGTTGAAATTTCGAGAACCTGGCGAACTACCAGCGTGAGCTGGCTGGTTGAACTGCCAGCCGCTGCAAGGTTCCACCAGCCAGCTTACGCTGGCCGTTCGCCTGACCGAGTCGTTTTGCGGTTTTGGGATTTCGTCACTTCTTGAAGCAGCGCTGCAGTTCCTCGGTGATCTCGTCAGGCGTCTGGTAGCCCCAGCCGGTGAAGGCGGTGCGCATGATGCCTTCGCTGTCGAGCAGGACGACGCGCGGGGTGTGCTCGGCGCCGAAGGTGAGCCGCATGCCCTGGCCGTCGAGGATCGGGAACGGCAGCTTGAGTTCCGCGTGCTGCTTGCGAGCGAACTCGGCGTCGTTTGTGACCGCCATCGCCATCACCGAAAGATTCTTGCCATGCAGGTCGGCCATCTTCTTGGCGAACTGCACGACCTGCACGCCGGTCTTGTTGGCCGGATTGTAGAAGACGACGAGGACCGGCTTGCCAAGCTGGCGCTGCAAGCGGGTCGATTCGCGTTCGGTCAGGCTCGACACGACGAAGTCGGGGACGCGCTGGCCCGGCTCGAGGGTGCGGACGATGGCCATCGGCTCGTCGCTGCCGCCCACGACCGGGGCTTCGCCGTTCCTGGCCCGTTCGAGCGT
>JAYSSW010000711.1:0-7325 GCA_043720335.1 Planctomycetia bacterium | reverse complement strand
TGACAACTTCGTTGGTGTTCATGTTGGAGGACGTGCCGGAGCCGGTCTGGAACACGTCGATGGGGAACTGCGTGTCGAGTTTGCCATCGGCGACTTCGCGGGCAGCTCGGACGATCGGGTCGGCGATCTCGGCCTTGAGCTTGCCGAGGTCGCGGTTGGCGACGGCGGCGGCGATCTTCACCAAACCCAGAGCGCAGATCAGCTTCGACGGCAGCGGCATGCCGGAGATGGGGAAGTTCTCGATGGCCCGCTGCGTCTGGGCGCCGTAGTACGCCTGGGCGGGGACTTTGACATCGCCCATCGAGTCCTTTTCAACGCGGAAGTCGCTCATGGTGGAACCGTCGCTTGGGAACGTGGATTGGTGGTCGCAGGTTGATGGTTAGAGGTAGTGATTGTGCTTGCGGAGGGCGAGACAAGGGGTTTCGGCATGGTGGAAGGAGGAGGTGAATGGACAAGGAGGCAGTCGAAGCCTTCGGCATATTTGTATTGCAAAGGCATAATTTTTCATTCCAGTTAAATAATGAGAGAATCGTGATAGCCCTTTACCATGATTATTTGGAAAAAAAATCGGTTTCCCCGCTCCCCATTTTCATTTCTTGGCTATGTTAAGGCTAGATAGCATCCGCTGGGGAAACTATCGGGCTAGCAATCAGTCCACAGGAGTCGTCATGAAAGAGCCGGTGGTTCAATTCACGAACTGGGTGAACTGGAAAGAGCAGCGATCGTTGCCAGGCCTGGACAAGCCAGGGCTGTACATGATGGCGCATGGCGAGCTGATGCGCGGCGCCGCCGACCCGCTCGACAAACAGATCGTCTACATCGGCGAAACGTGCAACAACACCCTGCAGGGGCGCTGGCACCAGTTCCACCGCTCGGCGATCCAGGGCAAGAACGGGCACACCGCCGGCACCATCTACCACGAGACGTTCGGCGACGACCAGAGCCGGCTTTTCGTGGCCGCCTTCCCGGTGGAAATCTCCGACGACACGACGGCGGCCTTCTTCATCCGCTACCTCGAACGCAAGCTGGTCTGGGACTACATCCGCAAGTGGAGCAAGCACCCCGTCTGCAACCGCCCGTGATCCTTCGCTGGAAAAGCGGCGTCCGGAGTGACATGTGCTGCGGGGACGGATCGCGAGGACGCCGCAGGTCGCCCGCAATGAGCAATTATCGAGCATGAGCGGAGCGTCATGCTCGTTTTTTTTTGAAATTGACGATTGACATGGTACTGCATGTGGTATCATGCTGATGGCGTTGTTTGGGCTTCCCAACGAAGGAGTGGGGCTCAATCCATTTTCTGAGTGCAAGGAGGCACGTCAATGATCGGGAGACGATCGCAATGCAGAAGATCAAATTCATCCTTCTCCTTCCCATCTGCTTCAACGATGGTCGCAAGATCCCGAAGAAGGAGCTGAACGCCATCCTGAACCAGCTCTACGAGCTTGGGGGCGGATGTTCGCTTGCCGACGAAGTGAAGGGCGCGTACCGGATGAAGGACGGCACCAAGCAGGTGGATCGGTTGTACAGCGTCTGGATCTGTATCCACGAAAGCGAGGAAGGTGCCCTGCGGAAGCTGGTCGCCGACATTGGCGCTCAACTCGGCCAGGAGACGATGTACCTGGAACGAACCGCCGGGACCGTGGAATTCATCCCAGCAAGCCAGCCCGAGGAGGGCAGCGATGAAAGCGAAATCAACTGAAATCCTGGAGGCGGCCCGGAAGGAAGCCCAGACCGTCAAGTCGTGGGCGGACCTCTACAACTTCCTTTTCGACGCCGACATCGGGATCGTGTCCAAGGCGTTTCCTGAACGGGCCGAGCGCCGGGCCTTCATGGCGAGCGACGACTTCCAGGCGATCCAGCGCCTGATCGAGCAGGCGCAGGACGAGACGGGCCTCGTCGAAGGGAGCACGCCAACGAAGAGCGGCAAGTTCGTGGTGCGGCTGCCGCGCTCGCTGCACGCGGCGCTGGAGATCGAGGCGAAGCGCGAGGGAGTCAGCCTGAACCAGCTCGTCGTGGCTAAGCTCGCCGTGCCGATGTCGGGCCTGTTCGCCAAGTCGACGGCGTGAACGCCGCTCGCGCCCGGAAATTAGGTCATGGGACGCAGGGTCGTGTCGCCGAAAAAACCGGAGGAACGAAACATGGCTACCGTGACGGTTGAAGAAGTGAAGAGCCATTTCAGCGAGGTGATCGCGAAGACGCCGCCCGGCGTGGGCATCCTGATCACCCAGGACGGCGAGCCGGTGGCGGAGCTGTTCCGGCTGTCGACGGAGAAGCCGCAGGCCGTCGCGGGCCGTTGCAAAGGCATGCTGACGATCTTGAGCGAGGACGACGACCATCTCGCGGACTGGAAGGACTACCTGCCGTGAAGGTGCCCTTCAATGGCAGCCACCCGGCGCGTGTTTGTCAATTTTCTCCGAGAGTAGGAGCGGCTCGGTCGTGATCGAAATCCCCCCCCCACTCCGTCGAGCAGACTCTCGTTGCCTTTGTTCGGCAGTGGTTGAAATTGTCGGCGGCGGGCAGATGGCAGGAAGCGTGCGGAATGATTGATGAGCCGAACTGCTATGGCATCACATGGACGCCTGAACGAATCCGGCAGGTCGTTGAAGACACCTTCGGTCCCGGGTGTCGCTTTCGTTCCCAGCATCCAGAGGGCATTCGCTGGAGTGATCCTGACGAACTCGGTGACGGAGGCCATCCAGAAACCTACCCCCACGATGACGGAAGCGGCTTTGCGTTCGACCATGACGTTTCGCTGAACGGAGAATGGAGCGATCTCACGGCCCAGTTCAAGTTCCATCGCAGGGCGCAAGGTTATGCGGTTGTGTTGCACGATCTACATGTGCTGTGATAGGGCGCGAAACTGCGGGGCGTATGCTGTCCCGTCGCAGTTCAATGGATCTTTTCGCAACATCACCGCACGAATCGCTGCAGAAACTGCACGGCGGCGTCGACTTCGGCGACGGGCGAGCTGCTGTGCTCGGGGGCGACGGTGAGGTAGCCGCGGTACTCGATCTCCTCGAAGACGGCGAGCATCTGCAGCCAGTCGATGCTGCCGTGGCCGAGCGGGACTTCCTGCAGGCGGTTGGGGCTGATCGTGCGGGCGTCCTTGGCGTGCGTGTTGAGGATGCGGCGGTTCAGCAGCCGGGCGGCCTTGTACGGGTCGAAGCCGTTGATGAGGAAGTTGGCCGGGTTGTAGTGGACGCCGAGGCTGGCGGTGTCGAAGCGGTCGAGGAACAGGGCCAGCGCCTCGGCGCTCTCGGCGCCGCTGTCGAGGGCGAGCTGCGTGCCGGTGCGGTCGCCGTGCGCCGCCAGGGCGAGCAGCGATTCGCGAAGTATAAGATTGCGCGGGTCGTCCTCCTTCTCCGGGATGCGGCCCGCCTGCACCACTACGATGCGCGGGCCGAGGTCGAAGCTGTACGACATCGCGGCCATGACGTGCTCGATGCGCTCGTCCTGCCGTTCCTTCTCATCGAGGCCGTGCCGCAGCGGGCAGACGACCGCGCAGCAATCGAGGCCGTGCGAGCGGAGCAGGTGCTTCAGCTCGCGCCGGCCGGTGGCGGTGAGGCTCTTCGGGGCGAGGTCGCCGACGGCTTCCAGCTCAACTCCGCTTACGCCAAGGGGCTGGATCTCCAGCAGCGAACGCTTGAAGGGCAAGCGCAGCGACTTCAGCGAGACTCCGATGCGAATCCGGTTCATGGCCTTCGGCCTCCTGGTTCCTCTGCGGGATCTCGTGGCTGTACCAGCGGAACGGCCGCGCCAGCTTCTGGTAGGCTTCGGTCGGCAGCCCCACCGTGCCCCACTTCGGGCTGCGGACGCGCATGTGCTGCCGATACTCGTCGAGGGGGACCGCGCGCAGCAGGTACAGCTCATCGCGGAAGCGCCACAGGTCGACGGTGCCCGCGTCGAGGGTGACGGTCGGCTGGATGCGGTAGAGGAAGACGAACAGCGCGAGGTAGCCCGGCCCGAACAGGTCGGTCCAGCGCGTCAGGCCGTCGATGTCCTCCTGGGTGGACCAGCTTTCCCAGACGTAGCGCGGCTTGTCGGCCGACCCGCCGGGAAACTGCCGGCCCTTGACGTCGACGAGCAGCTTCGCCCCGGTTTGGCCGAGCACGATGAAGTCGAGGTTCTTGATCGGAATGTCGCCGAGATGGGAGCGCCGCGACTCGTCGACGGCGACATGGCACAGCCCCTGCTCCTTCAGGTAGGCCTCGAACGCCGCCTCGTAGGGGTTGCTGCGATCCATGATGAAGTCACCCGCATGGGGCGAACGGCCGGCGCGCGCCGGCTGGTGGAATTTTGCAGTCGCCTCGTGATTCCACCAGCCAGCTTACGCAGGCCGTTCGCCTGAACGTGAAGAATCGATTTCTCAAGTTGCGTTTGGTGTCGTCGCGTGGTTCAACCGCTCCCTGCCAGTCGCGGTTCCTGCGCCTGCGGCTTCCCTTCTCTCTCGCTGCCTTCTTGCCTTTCTTCGTGACTCTTCGTGCTCCTTCGTGGTTCCAATTCTCACTCAAAAAGTTCGGCGACGAGTTCCGTTTCGGTGACCGTCTTCTCCTCGCGCTTGGCGAGGTTCTTCAGCTTCCACACGCCCTTGTCGAACTCGTCCGGGCCGGCGATCAGCGCGAAGCGGAAGCCGCGTTTCTCGGCGTACTGGAGCTGGGCGCCGACCTTCTTCGCTTCGGGGAAGACCTCGACGCCGACGCCCGCAGCACGCAAAACGCGGGCGATACGCTGGTAGTCGCCGAGGCGGTCGGCGGCGAACTGCACGACCATCACCGGCGCCGGCGTGCTCGCACTTTGCAGCATCTTCAAGTCTTCGAGAGCCGCCAAAAGCCGGTCGAGGCCGAGCGAGGCGCCGACGCCGGGGAGGTGCTGCTTCGTGTAGAGGCCGGCGAGGTTGTCGTAGCGGCCTCCCGAACAAACACTGCCGATGCCGGGCAGGTCGGAAAGAAACGTCTCGTAGATGGTGCCGGTGTAGTAGTCGAGGCCGCGGCAGATCGACAGGTCGATCTGGATGCGCTCGTCGGCGATGCCGGCGGTCTTGGCGACGTTGAGGAGTTGCCGCAGCCGGGCGATCCCTTCCACGGTGTGCTCGTTGCCGCCGAAGGTACGTTCGACGGTGTCGAGGATGGCGTGGTTGTCGCCGGCGGTCTCGGCCAGGTCGAGGACCTTGTCGGCCTGCTCGGCGGTCACCTTGGCCTGCTCGATCATTTCCTGGCGGGTCGCGTCGCGCTTGATCTTCGGCAGCTTGTCGAGCGTGCGCAGCAGCGGCGCCGCCTTGTCGGCCATGCCGAACTGCTCCAGCACGCCGTTGAGAAGCAGGCGGTTGTTGACGTGGATGCGGAAGCGGCTGTCGAGGCCGAGGGCGTTCATCAGGTCGTGGATGACGAGGGCGGTTTCGATGTCGGCGGCGTTCGACAGGGTGCCGATCGTGTCGAAGTCGCACTGCCAGAACTCGCGGTAGCGTCCCTGGCCGGTGTTCTCGCCGCGCCAGACGGGGCCCATGTGGTAGCGTTTGAAGGGGGTGCCGAGCTTGCCGATGTTCTGGGCGGCGAAGCGTGCGAAGGGGACGGTGAGGTCGAAGCGGAGGGCGATGTCGCGGCCGCCGTGGTCGGTGAAGCGGTAGATGAGCTTGTCGGACTCGTCGCCCCCCTTGCCGAGCAGGATCTCGGTGTATTCGAGGGCGGGCGTGTCGATCGGCGCGAAGCCGTAGGAGCGGTAGACCTTGCGTGCCTGTTCCAGCATGCGCTCGCGCGGGATCATCAGCTCGGGCGGGTAGTCGCGAAAACCCTTGAGGGTTCGCGGCTCGACCAGGGTGCGTTTCGGAGCGTCGCTCATGAACATTCAAGCCCCAGGACGAAGCAACGCGGAGCCCTGGGGGTGTCCGACCCCCACCCGTGCGCTTCGCTCCCGGATGGGGCTTGAAGCGCTCAACGCCGCGTCTCCAACGCAATTTTATCAATTCGTATCATGCCTGGATGGAACCGCTGCGCAACAAAGTCGTTTTCATCACCGGGGCATCGTCGGGCATCGGCAGGGCGACGGCGCTGCGGTTGGCGGGGCTTGGCGCCCACATCGCGCTGTCGGGCCGCAACCGCGACGCGCTCGACGAAACGCAGCGAACCATCCAGGCGAATGGCGGCGCCGCGATCATCGCCCCCGCCGACGTCACGGATGCTGCGCAGGTCCAGCAAGCCATCGACGCCGCCATCACGCACTTCGGCCGGCTTGACGTGCTGCTCTGCTCGGCCGGGCTGTCGATGCGGGCGTACTTCGAGAAGTCGAAGCTCGAAGCGCTCGAGCGCGTGATGCGCGTCAACTTCTTCGGCACCTTGTACGCCACGCACCACGCGCTGCCTCACATCAAGGCGACGCGCGGCTCGCTCGTCGCACTCAGCAGCCTGACCGGCAAGCGCGGCATCCCGTCGTACGCCGTCTACGGGGCGAGCAAGTTCGCCGTGCAGGGGATGTACGAGGCGCTGCGGGTGGAACTGCGGCACGACGGCGTGCATGTCGGCGTGGTGTCGCCGGCGTTCGTCGACACGCCGCTGCGGACGAACGTGCTGGGGCCGGACGGCGAGCCGTGGCCGGAGCCGCCGCCGCCGCCGTTCCGCATCTGGCCCGTCGAGAAGTGCGTCGACCGCATCGTCGATCTGCTGGTGCATCGGCGTCGTCAGGCGCTGCTGCCCTGGTTCGCGGGGCCGCTGCTGATGATTGACCAGCTTTTCGGCCAACGACCGGGCGACCGCATCCTGTCGCGGCGGTTCCCGCCCGAAGCCAACGGAGGCTGAGCGATGCACGTCACCCGGCTGCGGATGCTCTTCCTACTGCTGGTCGGCGCCCTTGGGGCGTGGCTGGGGATGCTCCTCTGGGCGCATTCGCTGCGCATCCCGGAGAACTATACGCTCATCGAGAACGGTCTGTACCTGGGCGGCAACGAGAACGAGCCGCCGCCCGGCACGAGCGCGGTGCTGAACCTGTGCGAAATGGAAGACCCGTATCGGTGCGAGTTCCACGTCTGGGACGCGATCCGCGACGGCAGGCCGGCGCCGAGCCTCGATTGGCTGAAGGAGAAGGTGGCGTTCGTCGAGAAGCACCGCAGCGCGGGCCGCACGACGTTCGTCCACTGCTACCAGGGAGTCAGCCGCAGCGGCATGGTCGTGGCCGCGTATCTGATGAAGCAGCACGGCTTGAAGCTCGACGACGCGCTGGCCCGCATTCGCGAGAAACGCCCCGGCGTCCGGCCGAACCAGGCGTTCATGGAACTGCTGCGCGAGTGGGGGCGTGAGTTGGAGTGAGCCGTTTAGCCGTTCGCCTACGGCGAGCGC
>JAYSSW010000710.1:0-7329 GCA_043720335.1 Planctomycetia bacterium | reverse complement strand
GCCGTGTTTCTCGACCGCGACGGGACACTGATCGAGGAGAAGTCGTACCTGACGAAGCCGGAGCAGGTGCGACTCCTGCCTGGCGTGGCGGCTTCGTTGATGCGATTGCGCGAAGCGGGCTTTCGGCTGATCGTCGTCACCAACCAGTCGGCCGTCGGGCGCGGCATGATGACCGAAGCCGACCTCGAACTCGTCCACGCCGAGATGCTGCGGCAGCTTCATGACGCCGGCGCGACCCTCGACGCGATCTACCACTGCCCGCTGGCGCCAAAGGCGGAGGACGACACGGCGATCGAGCATCCCGACCGCAAGCCCGGCCCCGGCATGCTGCTGCGCGGCGCCCGCGAGCACGACATCGACCTCGCTCGCTCGTGGATCATCGGCGACAGCCTGCGCGACTTGTTCGCGGGCAGAAGCGCCGGCTGCCTCGGCGCCGTCCTGGTCCGCACCGGCCACACGCTGCCGGCGGAAGTGGCTCTCGGGGCAAGGGAGCACGTCGTCGCCGACTTCGCCGCCGCCACCGACGTGGTCTTGGCGGTGGCGTGAACCTGACAGTCGATGCCATTGTCTATTCGACGGATTCCAACCCTATCTCCTCATGAGATTCCGCCATGCTCATCGAACTGGCCATCGGCGATGCCTACGGCGCCGGTTTCGAGTACGTCGATGCCCGCGTCGTGCGCGACCACAACGACCTGACGGGCTACGTGCAGCATCCGCGCCACAAGGGGATCGCACCCGGCTGCTACACCGACGACACGCAGATGACCCTCGCCATCGTTGAGACGATGCTGTCGAGGCGGCGCTGGTCGAAAGGGAACTTGGCCCAGGCGTTCGTCGATGTGTTCCAGCGCGACCCGCGCGAGGGGTACGCCGGCGCCTTCCACGGCTTCCTGCAGGAAGTGCGTGACGGCGACGACTTCCTGGCCCGCATCAAGCCGCAGAGCGAGAAGAGCGGCGCCGCGATGCGTGCGGGGCCGATCGGGCTGCACCCCGATCTTGACGAAGTGATGCGCCGGGCCGAACTGCAGGCGACCATCACTCACGACACGCCGCGCGGAATCGTCGCCGCCCAGGCCGCGGCGCTGCTGACGCACTACTGCCGTCATCGGCTCGGCGCCCGCGACCGCGTCCTGCACTTCCTCGCAGCGAACCTGCCCGGCCCGTGGGCGACGCCGTGGCAGGGGAAGGTCGGCCATCTCGGCGTCGAAAGCGTCGCCGCAGCCGCCACTTCGCTGCGCGACAGCACATGCATGCGCGACCTGCTCCGCCGCTGCATCGCCTGGACGGGCGACGTCGACACCGTGGCTACCATCGCCCTGTGCGCAGGCTCATGCTGCGCCGAGATCGAACAGGACTTGCCCGCCGTCCTGCACGATGGCCTGGAGCGGGGCAGCTACGGCTACGATTATCTCGCCCAACTCGACGAACAACTGCGCGGTTTCGTCGCAGTTTAGCCGCTTGCCTCATCGCAGCCCGCCGCCGGAACCGACGCCATGAAGAAATCGATCAAGCTCAAGAAGCACGCCGACAAGAAGCCCGTGGCACCTGCGCCCGCCACGCCGCCAGCGGACACGCTCTCGCCGCTGTACAAGCTGGCCCTCGGCCTGTGCCTCGTCGGCGCCGGCCTCGGCACCTGGGCGGTCTTCGAGTTCGTCGTTTGGAACGCCCTTCCCGCCGCCTTCGTCGGCAAGTGGGTCGTCGTCGGCGGACCCGAGGACGGCGCCACTTTCGACTTCTACCGCTCCGGCGCCATGGTCGGCAACGTCAACGTCAAGGGCAAGAACGCCGCCGTCTTCGCCAACGTCCGCGTCGAGGACCAGAAGATCTACACCACCACCATCAACCCCAACACCAACCGCCCCGACGTCCACGTCCAACGCATCCTCCTCTTCACCGACAAGCTCGTCATCGAGGATGAAAAAGGTCAGCGCCTCGTCATGGAACGCGCGAACTGACGCGGCGCATTCCCGCCCGGCGTGCAATCAAGCGGCTGGTTTTTGCCCCGGCGGGGCAACGGAGTGTAGCCACGGGTGAAGCGCAGCGCAACCCGTGGTGGTTGCGACGCGGAAAATGCAACTCGCCCCGGCAGGGGCGACGGAGCCTCCTTCGCCCCTGCCGGGGCGAGATGCTTTCATTACGCCGCAACCACGGGTTGCGCTTCGCTCCACCCGTGGCTACACTCCGTTGCCCCGCCGGGGCAAAAAAACGCAAACGCGACTCATCAAGGAAGTGGCTTGGTAATACCATCCCTTGATGCCTTCTGAAGAGGGGCGACGCAATTTCCCTCCGCCACCCTCTTGCGTTCGCGCCGCTGCTCGGCGACGATAGGACCGCACTCGACCGCTTCGGCTTCCTCGACGAAAGGCCCGCGCTGCATGACCGGCATCTCGTCCTTCTTCCGCAACCACTGGTTCCTTCTCGCTCTCGCGGTCCTCGGGCTGGCAGCCGTCCCAGGCGTCGTGCTCGTCGTCTGCGCCCTCCTCGGCGTCGATGGCGACATCAACGAATGGCTGCGCGAAAACCTCAGCGTCACCTACCAGCTCACGCTCCCCGCCTGGCTCGCGACCGTGCTGCTGCTCCTCCCTGTCGTGCTGATCGTCCTCTACCTGCTGCGGCTGCGGCGCAAGGCGCTGCAAGTTCCCAGCACCTACCTCTGGAAGAAAAGCATCGAGGACCTGCACGTCAACGCCCTGCTCCAGTGGCTGCGCAACAACGTCCTGCTGCTGCTCCAGCTGCTCGCCCTGCTGTTCCTCATCTACTCCGTCCTCGGCCTGCGCATCCACGGCAGCACCAGCGAGACGAAGCACTACATCCTCATGATCGACAACTCCGCCAGCATGTCGGCGAAAGACGTTGAACCGAGTCGGCTGGAGTGGGCCAAGCAGCAGGCGCTGAAGGAGATCGAGGCGGCCCACGACACCGACTTCGGCATGATCCTCGTCTTCAGCTCGAAGGCGACCACGCTCCAGGGCTACACCAACGACCGAGGCAAGCTGCGCGACGCGGTCCGCGGCATCGAGCCGACGCAGCGCCAGACCCGCATCGAGGAGGCGCTCGCCCTCGCGGAAAGCCTCGCCAACCCGGTGCGCTCGACCGAGGACGCCGCCTCGCAGCCCGACGAGGTGCGCGACGACCAGAAGCGCACCTTCGTCACCGCGCGCGGCATCTCGACCACGGTCCACCTCTACTCCGACGGCCGCTACCAGAAGCTCACCGAAGCCGCCCTCGCCGGACTCAACGCACGCATCGCCGGCAACTTCGGCGGGCTGGGCAACCTCGACCTCCGCTACCACTGCGCCGGCAGGCTCCCCAAGGATCCAGGGCACGCCAACAACGTCGGCATCGTCGGACTCAACGCCCTCCGCTACGCCAATCCCAAAACCAAGGTCGTCAACCCCGACGTCGCCCGGCTCCAGGTGCTGGTCCGCGTGCAGAACTTCCGCAGCGTCCCCGCCGAAGCGCGACTGCGGCTTGATGTCTATGTCGATGGCAAGCTGACGCATCCCGAGCAGCGCTTCCTCAACCTCAAGGAACGCAAGCTGACTCCCGCGCCGGAGGGGGCGGAGGAGGACGCGAAGGACGAGCCGGGCGAGGCGACGCTGACGTTTCTGTTGCCGCCGCTCGACGCGCGCCGCAACGTGGTGCTGCACGCGGTCCTCGACAAGATGACCGACGATTTTCCGCTCGACGACCAGGCGTGGCTCGTCGTCGGCGCGGTGCGCAAGGCGAAGGTGCTGCTCGTCGAGCCGGACAAGTCGCCCAACGTCGTGCTGGACGCGTTCTTCGACCAGGAGGGGACGAAGCGTTTCGCCAGCGTCGAGAAGATGGCGGCGTCCGAGCTCAAGGGCGACAACTATCGCCGCAAGGCGCGCGGCACCGACTACGACTTCGTGGTCTTCGACCGCTGCGCACCGGACGACGAGGCCGACATGCCTTTGGCGAGCACGTTCTTCATCGACCGCCCGCCGCCGCCGTGGCAGCGCGGAGCGGCGACGTTGAAGAACCCGCTGCTGATGCCGAGCAAGCAGAACCAGACCTGGCTGCGCTACCTCACCACGTTGTGGGACGTGCGCGTCGGCGAGGCGTGGGGTTTCGACGCGCTGAAGAACCTCGACCCGAAGGTGCTGGAGCTGGTGCAGCTGCCGGAGGGGGACGCGAAGCGTCGGGTGCTGCCGCCGGTGACGCGGATCGTGGAGACGACGAGCCACACGCCGTTGTTGTTGAGCATGCCGCGCGGGGCGTACACGGACCTGGTGCTGACGTTCGCGCTGATGGACGACGCGGGGGGGCTGAACACCGACTGGCCGCTGCAGCCGAGTTTCCCGCTGTTTTTGCGGAACGTGCTCTATATCCTGGGGAATGTGGATGACGCGGTGCGGACGGCGACGGTGGCGCCGGGCGAGCCGATGGTGCTGCGGCCGGAGGCGGGGGTGACGGGGCTGGAGTTGACCGGGCCCGACCGGCGCGTGTCGAAGCTGGCGCGGGGCAACCGACCGGACTTCGTGTTCTCGGACACGGAGCGGGTTGGCGTGTATCATTTCCAGGTCGAGCCGAAGGACGGGCTGGACCGCAGCTTCGCGGTGAACCTGCTCGACAGCAACGAGAGCAACATCGAGCCTCGCGCGGAGATCCGCATCGGCAGCGAAAGGATCGCGACGGGGGCCGAGCGTGCCCAGCCGCGCGAGATTTGGAAGTGGATTTTGCTCCTGGTCGTGCTACTGTTGTCCGTTGAATGGCACCTTTACAACCGGCGAATCTCGATCTGAGCCAACCCTGAGCCAACCCCCATGCAAACGCAGCCTGCGCCTCTCCCGGACGCACCCCGCTCGAAGAACCCGCTCCGCCGCGCCTTGCAGGCGGCCCTCGAGTCTCGGCGGGTGCGCAAGCAGCCGTTCAACGACTACCGCCGCTTCATCCAGGGGCACTACGACGGCTTCGCGGGCAACCTCACCGGCATCACCGGCATCTTCAGCGGGCACGCCGTCCTCGCTGGCCGCGTCTTCCGCCCGCGCGCCTTCGACGTGCGTGGCTGCAAGCGCATCCTCGACGCCGGGTGCGGCAACGGGCGCTACTCGAAGCATCTCCTCCGCTGGGCCGACCCCGACGCCTTCATCACCGCCTTCGACCTGTCGCAGCGCATGCTGGTGCGCGCCCGCCGCAGCCTGAAGTCGCCGCGCGTGCACCACGTCTCCGCCGACCTGACGCGGCTGCCCTACCCCGACGACTTCTTCGACGCCATCGTGTGCGGCTGGGTGCTGGAGCACCTGCCCGACCCGGTCCCCGGCCTTCAGGAGCTGGCCCGCGTGCTGCAGCCGGGCGGCAAGCTGCTGCTGATGACGACCGAGGACACGCTGACCGGCGCGATGTGCAGCAGCCTGTGGCACTGCCGCACCTACAACCGCGCCGAGCTGTCGCTGCTCTGCGAAGCCAACGGCTTCACCTGGGGCAGCCAGCACTACTTCACCCGCCTGCACCGCGCCCTGCGCCTGGGCGGCATCATCGTCGAGCTGGTGAAGAAGTAGCGAGCCAAGCCCCACCATGAGCGAAGCGGTTGGTGGGGGTCGAACCCCCAGGAATCGCTTTGCTCATCCTGGGGCTTGCTTGATTCTCCCCCCAAGGAACCGCCGCCATGCCCGCCACCTTCCAGCGCGACGGCGTCCGCTTCACCTACCCCGAAAGCTGGCAGATGGTCCGCGAGGACTGCGACGGCGGCTGGTCGGTCTCCGTGCAAAGCCCCGACACGGCGTTCTTCCTGCTCACCTTCGACGAAGGCATGCCCGACGTGGCCGAGATGGCGGAGACGGTGCTGGAGGCGCTGCGTGGCGAGTACGAGAACCTCGAAGCCGAGGAGGCGGTCGAGTCGGTCGCGGGGCTGCCGGCCTTGGGACACAACTTCCGCTTCTTCAGCCTCGACCTGACGAACACGTGCTGGACGCGCTGCTTCCAGACCGGGCGGGGGACGGTGCTGGTGATGTGCCAAACCAGCGACATCGACCTGGACACCGCCGAGCCGGCCCTGCGCGCGATGGTGGCGTCGCTCCAGGTGCAGGACGAGGACGAGTGAACGCACTTCTCCGCGGGGGCGAAGGCCTGCTCGCCCTTCGGCGCCTCGCTGCGCAGCGGGGGCGCCGCTTGGGGTGTTGGCGGCCGTGCGTCGCTCGGCACAGGGTTTGCTTGCAGTCTTCCTTCTTTGCGAAGGTGAACACGCGCAGCAACGGGAGCATGCCATGAACCGGACCGCCATCGAGGAACGCAGCCGCGCCAGCGGCTTCGAGAACGTCAACGAGGCCGACCACGCCGTGCGGCAGCTGCTGGCCGCCGGCTTCCCGAACGACCAGCTGGTGGTCGTCTGCGCGCCGGAACTGCGCGACCGGCTGGGACACGAATCATCGCTGACGGAATCACCCGCCTCCAGCGCGGTCGAGACCGTCGCCACGGGAGGCGTCGCCGGGGCCACCCTGGGCGGCCTGGCGCTCGCGGCGACGGCGCTGGCGGGCGGCCCGGTCGGGGCCGCCGCCCTGGTGTTCGTGGGGGGCGGAGCGCTGGCCGGCGTGTTCGGCAACCTCATCGGGTCGAAGGGCTACGCCAGCGAGGCCGACGACATCTACAAGCAGGCGGTCCGGCGCGGCTTGGTCGTCGTGGGCGTCCAGCTGTCCGACGACGCCGACCCGGCCCGCATCGCGCTCGCGCAGCGCATCCTGGACGAAGCGGGCGGCAAGCCCCTGCGCGTCCTGTAGGCCCCGACGGGTCACACCACTTCGAACCCCACCGGGGTCTGGTCGTCGGTGAGCCAGTTGTAGTTGATGACGATCTCCTCGTCCTTGGCGATGTCGCGCAGGGCGTAGTAGTTCATCACCATCGAGCCGTGCTCGTAGTAGCCGTTCGGCTCGTAGGAATGGTTGTACAGCGACCCGAAGCCGAGGCTGACGGCGACGTTCTCCTTGTCCCATTCGTAGAAGTACTTCTTCAGGAAAGGATTGT
Source organism: Planctomycetia bacterium (assembly GCA_043720335.1). Classification (GTDB taxonomy): domain Bacteria; phylum Planctomycetota; class Planctomycetia; order Gemmatales; family Gemmataceae; genus JAYSSW01. Next base: position 345 of record JAYSSW010000710.1, on the reverse strand, counting down.
CGCGGCCATCGACGAGGGTTTTGATCGGGATGAGCAGGACGGGAACCTGTTCGATGAGGTCCCCCTCCGCAAAGGCGACCTTCGCGAAGACACCGCGCCCCTTCCCCTTCACTTTTTTGACGTAGATGTGGTCCGTATGGTGCATGGATTCCCGATCCCAGCGTCCGCGTTCAGCCGCATGCAGCGTCTATGATAGAATTTTCCGCGTCCGGGACACGCCGTCGCCCCGCGAAACTCGCAAAAAAAGCGGAAATCGCGGCGTGATCGGCGCAACCCGCTTGTTGGACGAGCGTTGCGCAGCGTCGATCCGCCCCGTTTAGCCGCGACGCGCAGCGGAGCGCGGGC
>JAYSSW010000709.1:0-15849 GCA_043720335.1 Planctomycetia bacterium | reverse complement strand
CCCTGTCGTCGAGCGGGGCGAGCTCGTCGGCGGCGAGCATCTCCTCGGCCATGCGGGCGTAGCTCTTGTTCTCGTTGAGCGATTCGACGATCCAGTCGCGCCAGTGCCAGACGTGCGGCTGGCTGTCGCGCACCTGCGCCCCGAAGCCGGCCCAGTCGGAGTACCTCCACACGTCCATCCAGTGCCGCCCCCAGCGCTCGGCGTGCTGCGGACTGGCGAGAAGTTCATCGACCACCTTCTCATAGGCGTCGGCTGACTTGTCGCTGAGGAACGCGTTCAACTGCTCGCGCGTCGGCGGCAGGCCGACCAGGTCGAGATGGACGCGGCGCAGCAGCAGGCCGCGGTCGGCTTCCTTCTGCGGAACGAGACCATGCCGGGCGTGCTGCTCGGCCAGGAACGCGTCGACCGGGTTGCGACCCCATGCGGGGTTCGCCGGCTTCGGTGTCGCCGGTCGCGTCGGCGGCTTGAACGCCCAGTGGTCCTTCGGGTCGGTCTCCGGCGCCTCGTCCTTCGGCCCCGTCGCCCCTTCATCGATCCACTTGCGAATGGTGGCGATCTGCCCCGGCTTCAACGCCTCGCCCTCCTCCGGCGGCGGCATCCGGTGCAGCCCCTTCGCGCCGACGATGCGCCGCACCAGCAAGCTGTCGCCGCTCCTGCCCGGCGCGATCGAAGTCCCTTCGGCGCCCCCTTCGCGCATCGAGGCGACCGTGTCGAGCCGCAGGCTTCCCTTCTGCTTGATCGCTCCGTGGCAGGCGTAACAGTGGGCCGCGAAGATCGGCTTCACCTCGCGGACGTAGTCGACCGGCGCCTGGGCGGGCGTGAGCGAGAGCGTCAGTAGCAACAGGACGGACATCAGCGACTCCTGCGGGCAGGATTTTCAGGCGGGATCGCTTCACTGTACCCGCAGCGTCGCGGCGGCGTCAACCAAGTAGACAGGGAGATGGGGAAACAAAGCGTGAGAGCCATCCCTGTTGAAAGCCGCGGAATCAATCGGGCGCTTCGGCTCGCTTCGCAAGCACGCTCTCCAGCACAGCCTGCACTCGTGCCAATTCGCTGTCCGGGCCGCCATCCCAACCGGCGATGGCGATCCATTGAGGCCGCTGGTCGGGTCGAATCCAGCCAGCGTCGTCATCGACCAGCAGAACATCGACAACGGCGGCGTCCGGCACGAATGCCAAGTCTTTGTGCTCGCCGCTCCAAGCGATGTACTCCAGCCGATCAAGCAACTTGGACGGGACATGCCCTTGGCGGGCAAGGTCATCAATTACTTCGCGGGCGTCGGCTTCCTCGACCGTGGTGTAGACCGCCACTCGCAGGAATCGCTGATCGCAGAACGCCAGGAATTTGGCCAGCCCCGGTCGCGGCCGGCCGCTTCGCGCATCGTCGATCAAAGTCCGTTCAAGATCGAGCGCAAGGACAAGGGCGCTCATGTGTCGAAAACCCTTTGCGGCTACGCGACATCCAAAGAACAAAAAGACCTTTGAAGAAGGCCGTAGCAACCGATCCACGACGCCGCAGCGTGAGGAGGGCGGCAGCCAGAGTGAAAGGAGTGATGAGTCGCCAAGCCCCACGAGAAGCGAAACGCTTAGTGGGAAGACAAGGGGGGGTATTTCCTCCGCGCGGCGACGCGGTCCTGCGCTGATTGCAGCACGTGTTCGACGGTGCGCTCGGCTTCTTCGCAGCCTGTAGTTCCCATCGAATCGCTTGATGGCGACGCGCGCCGCTACTTCTTGAAAGGCGGCTGTCCGCCGCCCATTTCGCGGACGCTGAGGGTGTACGGGCCGAGCCGGGCGTCGAAGCTGGTGGCGATGATGGTGTAGGTGCCGGTCTGCGGCGCGACGTAGTTGATGCGTGCGTTGAGGTTCATCACGCCGCCGCCTATGATCGCGCCACCGTCGTCGTCAGCGGCGACCTGGGCGCCGGTCGGGTTCTCCAGGCGGAGAAACGTGTCGATTTGGGCGGAGATCTGGTCGATCGTATAGGTGCGCCCCTTGACCATGTCGATCTGGTAGCGTCGGCAGCGGCAGTTGCGCCGCTGGGTGTCGAACGAGTCGGTGATGCCCAGGCTGTCGTTGAGGGTGGCGGCGCCATTGACCAGCGCGATCTTCTGGCCTCCTCCCCCCATGTGGTAGATGAACGTGATGCCGCCGGCGCAGACCAGCAGCACGACCAAGGCGCCGATGCCCCCCAGCACCCACATGCCGGTGTTGCTGCGCGCGGTTTTCTTGCGGCGTCGGCGGCGCGGGCGGTCCTCGTCCTCTTCCTCATCGTCGTCGTTGTCGACGATGGGCCGGCGCCGGGGCGGGCGCGGCGAATCCTCGTCGTCGTCCTCGTCGCGGGGCCGCTTGCGCTTCGGCCTGTCGTCGTCCTCCTCTTCCTCGTCGCTGCGACGCTTCGGTTTCTCCGACAGCGGCGACGGCTTCCGCGAACGAGGCGCCTCGTCGTCCTCGTCCGGCGTCAGCGCGATCGGCGGAGCGGCCTTCTTCGGCACGGGGGACTCGGCCGGGGCGGGCGGCTTCGGCGCGGGGGGCGGCAGCGGCGCGGCCGCCTCGCTCTCCATAGGAAGCGTGAAGACCGTCTGGCACGACGGGCAGCGGGCCTTCTTGCCGGCCATCTCGTCCGACACCCGCAGCACCGATCTGCACGAAGGGCAGGAAAACGTCAGGGCCATGGCGTTTCACATCCGAAGGGGTATGGCGGAATGGGAGAGTCGCGCCCATTCTATCGACGAAGCCCCCCTCCATGCCAGCGAAAAGGCAGGAATGGTGAGGGGGGGCGAAAGCGAAATCAAGCCCGCCGTCGCGAGACGGCGGGGTCGTAGCGTAGGTTGACCCATGCCGCCTATCGGCGCCAGGCTTGAAGTTGTACTACTTCGGCGCCGATTCGAGGGTCGCCGACACGAACAGAAGCAGGTGATGGCCCGGGTCGGCCGCCTGCGTCTGCGTCGCGGGGACCGGGACCGCCGCGGTCCGCAGGCTCTTGATCAGCGTCGCCTGGCCCGACGCCAGGTTGACCACCGTGCTGAGCTTCGAGGTCGTCACCACTGCGGCGCGGATCGGCACGCCGGTCGCGTCGACGCCGAACATCAGCGCGTCGTCCGGCGTGTGCAGCCGCGTCTCCTCGGCGCACAGTTTCAGCTGGAACCGGCCGTTCGGCAGCACGCTCGGCGTGGCGTCGACGACCAGGCCGATCCCGCGCAGCTGGTGCTCGACCGTGAACCTGGTGTTGCCTTGGTTGGGCCGGACACCGGACAGCACGGATCGCTGCGTCGTCTCGGTCGAGCGGGTGCGCTGGCCTTCGAGCGTGGTGAGGCGGAGCCTGCGGACCTCGCCGACGCGGCCGTTTTTCTTCAGCGAATCAAGCCGGGCAAAGGCCTGTTCCATCGGCGTCCGCCAGTCGTCGGTGTCGAAGTCGCCGGCGGCGACGGGGACGATGCCGCTGGGCGCCATCGCCCGATTCAGCAACTCGACCGTGACAATTTCGAGGACGACGGTGCGGCGGGTCACGTCGAGTCTCTCAATGATGCCCCGCAGTTCGTCGAGCGACTTTTCCGGAGCGTTGAGGATGAGCGAGTTGGTCCGCTCGTCGGCGACGATGGTGCCTTCGCCGAAGCGGAGGGTGCCTCGCAGCGAGAGGGCGGCGTCGCGGGCGGTCAGGTGCTTGAGCGGCACGACGAGCCGCTGGGTTTTGACGTTGCCGCCGAACAGCCCGGCGAACGCGGGGAGCGCGAGCGGGGGCGGGTTCTGGAAGACCAAGCCCTGGGCGGAGGCGGCGGCGGGAAGGGCGGCCGCCAGCGCCAGGGCGAAGCAAAGGGAGCGAAGCATGGGGGATTCTCCGATGCGGAACAAAAAAGCCCCCACCCGCGCTGGTTGGGAAGAGGCTCCTGCTTGAAGACTTTGGGTCGTGGTTGCGGCGGTCATTTGGGCGCCAGCATGGTCGACATGCGTTCAAAGTCGCGCGGACCTTTGGGGTTCCTTGGAGGCAAGGAAGCGACACTCCTCAGATAGAAGTTGAGCGCAAGACGCAGGCCCCTGCGGCAGGCGTCATTTTCGGCGTTCCCGCCACGAAAGGAACTGCCCGAATAATCCCACATTTTTAACGCAGGTGCAAGGGGGCGTCAATGCTGTTTCCGCTTTTTTTGCACGCAAAAACGGTGCTGTTCACGCTTGTCGTCTTTCTCCGCCGCGCCGACAATCTCGTTGCCGAAAAGGAAGCCGCAGGCGCAGGAGCCGCGAAGGATGACCTCCAAAAGCTAACCGCAGAGACGCAGACTCGCGGAGGAAAAGGCGGAGTAAAGTAGCGCAGTGATAGTCAAGGAGCGGCGGCGACACGCGGCGATGCGGCGAGGTTTACGCTTGACCCTTGCCGGACGCACGCCAATAATGCTGTGGGTGTTTGGCCATGTTGCCCGCTGCGCGAAGTACGTTTACGGAATAGCTCTCGTTGATAAAATTTGCAACAATTCAGGCGGTGGGGAAATCCAATGATTAAAGGTTGGCAACCCATGCCGCCCGAAGACGAAGCCACGATCAAAGCAGCGTGGGCCTTGCATCTCCAACCGGGCAACGAACTGGTGATCCCGACGCCATCCCGCACTTGGCAAGGCCACTCATTGGCCTTGCATCGAGAGCAGCTTGAACTAGAGGCTGAATTCGCTGGCAAACTGCTGATCGCATTTCGCCGATGCACCCGTGCCGGTGAGCGATTGTGGGCGATTGATTGGCAACACCAGTGGTACTATCTCGACCCGCACACTGCGACCGTTGCCAGCCGAGTCTTCCCAGCCCTTCCGGATGGGGATTCCTACAACACCGTCGCCTCAGACTTTCGTTTTGGGGTCATCATGGGATGGCGTGAGACAGGCCCAGTCACACTATTTGGCGCTGAGCTCTTAGCCGCATTTGCTGCGGAACTGCCGCAAGAGTTCCTAAAAGTGTGCGGTCCTGGCCTGCAAATAAACGCTTAGTTTTGCGTTCCGCAGGAGCGCAGGAACAGGAACCGCCACCGGCAAGGAGCGGCGGCGCCACTCGGCGATGTGTTGTGCCCCGTGTTGCCTGAGACTTGCGCCGTCGCGCGCTGCAACCGCTCCCTGCGCTCCTTTCTCTCTGCTTTTCTCTGCCTTTTCCTCTGCGACTCTGCGTCTCTGCGGTTAGTTCTTCTTGCCGGCACGTGGTGCCGCGCAGCAACCGCGTCCACGCATCGGTTGCCTGCTCAACCCGGCGGCTTACGCCTCTCGGCTCGCCAGGGCGAGCACCGCCGGACGGCGCCAGTCGTCTTCGCTACAACGATCCGGGGAGCGCGGAACCTCCACAGACGAGGCACAGCATGACGACGCCCGTGGTGATGATCGCAGGGGACGGCATCGGGCCGGAGGTGATGGCGGCCGCGCGCGAGATCCTCCGCGCCGCCGGTGCCCGCGTCGACTGGATCGAAGCCTTCGCCGGCCTCGACGCCGTCGATCGCTTCAACGACCCCCTCCCCGACGCGACCCTCGACCTCGTCCGCAAGCACCGCGTCGCCCTCAAAGGCCCCTGCACCACCCCCATCGGCAAGGGCTTCCGCTCCATCAACGTCCGGCTCCGCAAGGAGCTGGACCTGTTCGCCAGCATCCGCCCTGTCAACACCCTCCCCGGCGTCAAGGTGCCGTACGACAAGGTCGACCTGATCGTCGTCCGCGAGAACACCGAAGGCCTGTACGCCGGCATGGAGCACGTCGTCGTCCCCGGCGTCGTCGAAAGCCTGCGAATCGTCACCCGTGTCGCCGCCGAGCGCATCATCCGCTACGCCTTCGAGCTGGCCCGCCACCAGGGCCGCCGCAAGGTGACGGTCGTCCACAAGGCCGACGTGCTGCCCCTCAGCGACGGCATGTTCCTGCGCATCGCGCACGAGGTGGCCGACGACTACCCGTTCCTCGAATTCGAGGAGCAGGCCATCGACCATGTCGCTCTTGATCTCGCCCAGGACCCGACGCGCTACGACGTGCTGGTGATGGAGAACCTGTTCGGCGACGTGATGAGCGACCTGTGCGCCGGCCTGGTGGGCGGCCTCGGCCTCGTCCCCGGCGCCAACATCGGCGTCCGCTGCTCGCTCTTCGAAGCGGTCCACGGCAGCGCTCCTGACATCGCGGGCAAGGGCCTCGCCAACCCGATCGCCCTGCTGCGGTCGGCGGCGATGATGCTCGTCCACATCGGCCAGCGCGAATCCGCCCGGCGCATCGAACGTTCGGTCGAACGAACGCTCCAGCTCGGCGTCGGCCTGACGCGCGACCTCGGCGGCCAGGGCGACACCGCTAGCATCACCCAGCAGCTCGTCGCGAACCTGCAGTGATCCGCAAGCCCGTCGCTTGACCTTAACTAACCCTGAGCGCAAGCGAGGGGATACCATGGCGGCTCGCTGAGTGATTGTTTTCGCCAACCCGTTTCGCTGCGATCCCCTCGCTTGCGCTCAGGGTTAGTGGGTCTCGGAAACCATTGATGGATTCTCCCGTGTGGAGTTCGATTCCATGAGCTTGCGTGTCACGTTGATCCAGGGGGGAGGCATCGGCTACGACCTCGTCCCGGCCGTCAAGCGCGTCCTCGACGCGGCGGGCGTCGACATCGCCTATGACGTCCACGTCGCCGGCGGCGAAGCGGTCGCGCAGGGGCTGGACCCGCTGCCGGCGGCGATGCTCGAATCGGTCCGCGCCAACGGGCTGGCGCTCAAGACGAAGCTCATGCCGGAGCCGGGCAAGCCGAACGTCAACTACAACGTGGTGCTGCGGCGCACGCTCGGCCTGTTCGCGTCGGTGCGGCCTTTGAAGAATTTGGAAGGCCTGCCGGCCCGCTTCCGCAACGTCGACATGCTCGTCATCCGCGAGTTGACGGAAGATTTGTACGCCGCCATCGAGCACGAGATCGTGCCGGGCGTCGTGCAAAGTTTGAAGGTGGTGACGGAGGTGGCCAGCAAGCGGTTCGTCCGCTTCGCGTTCGAGTGGGCCAAGCTCGCGGGCCGCAAGACCGTTACGTGCGTGCACAAGGCGAACATCCTGAAGCTGGCTGACGGGCTGTTCCTCGAATCGTTCCGCGCGGTGGCGCAGGAGTTCCCCGAGTTCGTCGCGAAAGAGATCATCGTCGACAACTGCTGCATGCAAATGGTGTCGAAGCCGAGCCAGTTCGACGTGCTGGTGATGGGCAACCTGTACGGCGACATCGTCAGCGACCTGGGCGCCGGGCTGGTGGGCGGCATCAGCGCGGCGGCGGGCATCAACGTGTCGGAGCAGGTGAAGATCTTCGAGTGCTTCCACGGCGCCAGCCGCGAGGCGATCGGCGTCAACCGCGCCAACCCGCTGCCGCTGCTGCTGCCCGCCATCGACCTGCTCGACTTCGTCGGCCAGAAGGAGACGGCCCAGCGCATCCTGCAAGCGGCCGAGACGGTGCTGAGCGCGGGCCAGACGCGCACGACCGACCTGGGCGGAACCGCGACGACCGCCGAGGTCGCCGACGCGATCATCGCGGCACTGGCGGGTTGGAACGACCCCCCTCTCCCCCCGCTTCATGACGCAGGTTCGCGAGCGAAAACGTGATCGCGGGGCAGAGGGGCTGGGGGTGAGGGGGCGACCCGCGATCAGCGAGCATGAAATAATCCAGGAAAATGAGCGAGGAAAAGCCCCCTCGCCCCCATCTAACGCTCAGAATCCAATCGTCGCGAGGGGCCAGCCACTCCCTCCCAGTCGTGGGTCCGAAAGTCGCCTCATTCCTGCCTGTGCAGGGTAGAAATCGCTTCACTCGGTGCTCTCGGTGTCCTCTGTGGCTGACTTCCCCTGCCCTTCTCTGGCTTTTCCTCTGCGTCTCTGCCCCTCTGCGGTTCGCTCTCCTGATTTGCAACCATGCCCCGCCCAACGTCTGCTTGTTCCCGCCGGGCAACTTGTTTAACATGACCTTCAGCAAAGGCCGTCCGCCTCGTCTCGCGTTCATGGAGGTCGCATCATGCCGCGTCTCACCCACGCCCTCGTCCCCGTTTTCTTCCTCGGCTTCATCGTCCTGTTCGGCTGCGGCGGCGAGCAGCCCGCGCAGAAAAACGACCCCGCCGCCAACGCCAACGATCAAGCCGGCCTCGGCGACGTGGCGCTCGTGCAGCCCGAACCCGGCAAGAAGGACGACGAGCAGCCCGACCCGGTCAAGCCCCCCGTCAAGGTCGTGAACCTGCCCGCTGGCGACGAACGGCTGGAGAAGTACGAGGCCGCCCTTTCCGAAGCATTGGGCCACCTCACCGAACGCAACTATCCGCAGGCCCTCGTCGCCTTCGAAGCGGCACGCACCATCCAGGACACCGACTTCGTCAAGGACGAGATCACCCGCATCAAACAACGCATCGAGCAGGACGAGTCGGCCCAGTCGACCGTCAAGAACATCCAGACCGTGCTGGAGGAAGGCAAAGCCTCCGAGGCGTCCAAGCTCGCCGAGCAGGCGCTGCAGGAGTACGGCGACCGCCCCGAAGCGAAGGAGATCATCAGCCTGCGCGTGCAGTCCGAGGCGATCCAGGCGGTCGCGAAGCCGGAGGAGAACGACGCGCGTTTCCAGCGATTCAAGGAGGAAGGCGCCGCCGCCCTGCGCGAGAAGAACCTGCGCGCCGCCGCGTTGGCGTATGAACTGGCGCTGCAAGCGAAGAAGGACGACGACACGCAACGGACGCTCGAAGAGCTGACCGGCAGCCTGGAGAAGTACGACGCGCTGCGCCGCAAGGCGGCTGAGCTGCGCCGCGACCCTCAACAATTGGAAGACGCCATCGACAGCCTACGCGAAGCGGCCAAGACCTGGGACACGCTCCAGGTCCGCCAGGAGATCGACGAATGCATGCTGGCGCTGCAGCGCCGCCGCGACAACGTCAGCGTGGTCGATTTCGAGACGCGGGGCGACCTGGGGGTCGCCGACGCGGGGCGGGCGTTCTCGGAAGACCTGCTGCCGCTCTTGAAGCCGAAGTTCGACCTCGTCGAACGAGGCCAGGTCGAGAAGGTGATGGAGGAGCTGAAGTTCGAGCAGGGCTTCGTCAACGACTCGAACCAGCAGCGCGAAGTCGCCAAGCTGGCGAAGGTGAAGTATCTCGTCGTCGGCAGCGTGCGGCGGCTGGCCGGCGTCAGCGTGCAAGCGAGGCTGGTCGATGCCCGCAGCGGGCTGATCGTGCAGACGGCGAAGGTGACGGCCCCCACCGTCGAAGAGGCGCTCGCGCTGGCGCCGGAGCTGGCGAAGCAGTTGATGATGACCGACCAGGAGAAGCAGATCTACGATTTCCAGCAGCGCGAGCGGATCGCGCAGCGGCCGGCGATCCAGGTGGTGCCGGACAACGCGGTGGTCCCGCCGGCGCCGCTGCCGCCGGTCGCCGACGCTCCGCCGCCGCCGCCAGCGGTCGAGATTTTCGAGACCCCGCCGCCGCCGTTGGGGGGGTTGAAGGTGGAGGTGTTCCAGAACATCCCGCAGCCCCCCGCCGTTGGCGTGGTGCTGGTCCCGCCGCCCCCGCCGCCGGCGCAGGTGCAGCACCGCTTGCTGTTCGCGTCGCTGAACCTGGGCGACGTGATGTTCCGCGCGGGGCGCTTCCGCGAGGCGCATCGGCACTTCGAGTTCGCGCTGAGCTTGTCGCCGGGGCACGTCGACATCGCGCTGCGTCTGGAGCGGTGCCGTCCGCTGCTGCCGCCTCCCCCGGCGCCGGTGGTGGTGCTGATCGAGCAGCCGGTGTTCGTGGCGAGGCCGCGCGTGGCGATCATGAATTTCCTGGTGCAGGGCGACCCGCGCGTGGTGCCGCCGCAGTTGTCGTCGTGGACGCCGCAGCAGCTCGACCCGTACCTGCGCAGCCGTTTCGACCTGGTCGATCCGGCCGAGGTCTACTGGTACATGGCGCGCATGGGCATGACGATGCGCGACCTCATGGACGACCCGAACGCGCGGCGCTGGCTCGGCCGGGCGGTGAACGTGCAGTTCTTCCTGCTCGGCTCGCTGGTCGAGACCAACAGCTTCGACGTGAACACCTACCTGCTCGAAGCCGAGCACGGCTACCTGCAAGGTTCGGCCCGCATCAACGTGCGCAACGCCGCCGAGCTGCGCGTGCGGCTGGGCGAGCTGGCCCAGCAGACGCTGATGACCGACGCCGAACGCCGCGCCTTGTTGGCCCAGGCGCAGCAGTACGACGCCCTCGTGCTGCGCGGCCGGCAGGCGATGGACGGCCGCGAATTTGACGTCGCGGTCACGGTGTTCGAGGATGCGCTGCGGCTGCGGCCCGGCACGGTGCAGGTCGAGATCTTCCTCAACCAGAGCCGCAGCCAGGCCAGGCGGATCGCGCTGGAGCTGGACCGCCGCCGCCAGTGGGAAGGGCAGCAGGCGTTCGCCGCCGCCGCCCAGCGCCGCCAATGGGAGCTGGCCCAGGCCGCGGAGGCCGCCCGCCAGCGCGCCATCGCCGAGGCCGCGATCCGCGCCGACATCGAGCAGCGCCAGCGCGAGCAGTACCGCTTCCAGGCGCAGGCGCTGCTGGTCAAGCAGGCGAACATCTCGATCCAGACGAAGAATTTCGGCATCTCGCTCAACCTGTTCCAGGGAGCGCTCGGCCTGGCACCGGCGCACCACGCCGCCGCCCCGCCACCGGCGATGAACAACCTCTTCAACGACTACGCCGCCGCCCGCGCCGAGGCCGACCGCGCCGCGCGTCATCGTGAAGCCGAGCTGGCCGCACAGCGCGAGGCGCAGATTCGCCAGCAGCGCGAGCGCGACCTGATCGTCGCCCGCCAGCAGGTCGAAGCGCAGCGGCAGCGCGACCGTGAGCAGCTCGAAGCCGCCCAGCTTTTGCAGGCCCAGCGCAACGAGGACGCCTACCAGGAAGCGATGAAGCAGGGGCAGCGGCTCCTCGGCGTCGGCAACTTCGACGGCGCCCTCGCCGCTTTCCAGGCCGCCCAGCGCGCCAAGAAGACCGAGGCCGCCGACCGCTTCATCGACAACACCCTCGACCGCCAGATGCAGGCCCGTGCGACAAGCGACGCCGAACGCCAGCAGCTGGAGCGCCGGCTCGCCAACGAGCGCGAGCGGCGCCGCCTCGCCGAGCAGAAGGCGAAGCACAACGAGGAGCTGTACAAGATCGCGCTTCTGTCCGCGCAGAAGGCGGTCGCCGAGAAAAACTACGACACTGCCCAAACGAAGTACCAGGAGGCGGGCCAGCTCTACAAGTCGGACGTGGTGCTGACCGGGCTGAAGCAAGTCACCGTCGCCCGCGCCCAGATGGAGGAGGAAACGAAGAAGCCCAACCTCGAGCTCCAGCGCCAGCAGCAGATCAAGTCGCTGTACGACGACGGCAGCGCCGCCCTCGGCGCCAAGGACTACACGCGTGCCTTGACGAGTTTCCAGCAGGCCCGCAAGCTCGCCCCGGACAACGTCGAGGTGCTTGCCGGCCTGAGCCGAGCCGAACAAGCACGCAGCCAGCTCGCCGACGACGCGCGCCGCAAGGCTGAGGACGGCCAGCGCAAGCAGGCCTTCGACCGTCTCCTCGCCAGCGGCAAGGCGAACCTCGCGGGCAAGCAGTTCGACGCCGCCGTCGCCAATCTCGGCGAAGCGGTGAAACTGAACCCAACCGACGCCAGCGCCGCCGCGGCGCTGAAGCAGGCTGAGCAAGCGCGGTCGGCGCTGCTGGCGGACGCCCAGGCGCAGGCCGAGGCGAAGCAGCGCACCGACGCCTACCAGAAGACGATGACCGCGGGCCGGGCGGCGCTGAAGGCGAAGCGCTTCGACGACGCGGAGAAGTCGTTCGCGGCCGCGCAGAGCCTCCTGCCGGGCGACCAGGCTTCGAGCGGCTTCGTCAAAGAAACGCAGACCGCCCGCAAGGACGCGCAGGACGCGCTGCGCGCCGCCGCCGAGAAGCGCGTCGCCGACCAGGCCCGCGCCGCCGACTTCCAGAAGAAGCTGACCGACGGCCGCTCCGCGCTGGCGTTGAAGGATCTCGCGAAAGCGGGAACGCTGCTCAGTCAGGCGGCGAAGCTGGAGCCGAAGAACGCCGAGGTGCAGAAAGCGCTCAGCGACCTCGAAGTCGTCCGCGGCCAGCTCGCCGCCGCCAACGCCGCCAACCAGCAGGCGGAGCAGAACTACCAGAACCTGCTCGACGCGGGCCGCAAGGCGCTGGCCGCCAAGCAGTACCCGCAGGCGCTCAAGGCGCTGTCGAGCGCGGCCAGCCTGCGCCCCGACGACAAGGCCGGCCAGGCCCTGTTCCGCCAGGCGCAGGTCGAGGCGAAGCAGCTCGACGACCAGGCCGCCCGGGCGAAGGTGCAGACGCTGCTGGCGTCGGGCCAGGCGGCGCTGAAGGCGAACAGCCTCGACGCCGCGTTCAAGGCGTTCGACGACGCCGAGGACCTGGAGCCGACCAATCCCGCCGTCGTCAAGGGATTGAAGGACGTGGCCGCCGCCCGGCTGGCGAGCGCGGAGCACCAGAAGCTGCTCGCCGCCGTTCAGACCATCATCAAAAGCGGCCAAAGCATGCTGGCCAAGAAGGACTACGAGGACGCGGCGAAAGCCTTCAACGACGCGCTGAAGCTGGAGCCGAAGAACGCTCAGACGACGCAGCTATTGCAGCAAGCGCTGGCGGGCTGGAACCGTGAAAAAATCGCCGACGCCGAACAAGCGAAGAAACAGTCGGCTTACGTTGCCGCCGTCAAGAGCGGCCAAGGCATGCTGGCCAAAAGGCAGTACGAGGACGCCGCCCGTGCCTTCGGCGAAGCGCTGCGGCTGGTGCCCAAGGACGCCCAGGCGACCCAACTGTTGCAGCAAGCGAACGCCGCGTGGAACGACGCCAAGACCGCCGCCGCCGGCGACCTCGCGAAACGTCAGGCGGCCTACCAGAGCGCCATCACGAGCGGGCAGAACTTGCTGGCGAAGAAGCAGTACGAGGACGCCGCGAAATCGTTCAGCGACGCGCTCAAGGCGATCCCCAACGACCAGAAAGCGTCGCAGCTTCTGAAGCAAGCGAACGCCGCCTGGGCTGACGCCAAGGAGGACGCCGGCGACCTGGCCAAGAAGCAGGCGGCGTACCAGAGCGCCATCAAGACCGGCCAGAATTTGCTGGCGAAGAAGCAGTATGAGGACGCCGCGAAGTCGTTCGGCGACGCGCTGAAGCTGATGCCCAAGGACGCCCAGGCGACCAAGCTGCTCCAGCAGACGAACGCTGCCTGGGCCGACGCCAAGGAGGACGCCGGCGACCTCGCGAAACGGCAGGCCGCCTACCAGAGCGCCATCAAGAACGGCCAAAGCCTGATGCTCAAGAAGGACTACGACGACGCGGCGAAAGCGTTCGGCGAGGCCCTCAAGCTGATGCCCAACGACAAGAAGGCGACGCAGCTTCTGCAGCAAGCGAACGCCGCCTGGAAGGAAGCGAAGGAGGACGCTGCGGGCGATCTTGCGAAACGGCAGGCCGCGTACCAGAGCACCATCAAGAGCGGCCAGAATTTGCTGGCGAAGAAACAGTACGAGGACGCCGCCAGGGCCTTCGGCGACGCGCTGAAGCTGATGCCCAAGGACGCCCAGGCGACCAAGCTGCTCCAGCAGACGAACGCTGCCTGGAACGACGCCAAGAAATCGACGCCGCCGAAGACGAACGTGCCGACGCCGTACCAGAAGGAGATGCAGGAGGCGGCCGCCTTCGAGAAGCAGAACAAGCTCCCCGACGCGGTCAAGGCCTACTCGGACGCGTTGAAGCTGCTGCCCGGCGACAAGCTCGCGACGGCCGGGCTGACGCGCGTGCAGGTCGCGTCGCACGTCGCCGACGGCGAGCGGTTCCTGAACATGAAGCAGTTCGTCGAAGCGACGCGCGAGTTCGAGAGCGCGCTGAAGCGGTCGCCGAACAACGCCGCCGTCCTCAAGCTGCTCGCGAAGGCGAAGCAGGGCAAGAACTGACGCGGCGATCCCCCGTCGCCGGATCGTCCGCAAGAAAGGGTTGCTCAACCGCCCTGGATGCGTGATAATGCCCCCACATGCCGGGTTGCACTTTGTCCGACGACGGGGGATTTCGATGCTGACGATTCTTGGCGGCAAGCAGCGCTTCTGCGACGGCGTTACCCGTCGGTCGTTCCTGAAGGTCGGCGCCCTGGCGATGGGGGGCCTCAGCCTGCCAACGCTGCTGCGGGCCGAGAACGAGCAGGGGACGCGCTCGCACAAGGCCGTCATCATGGTCTACCTGACCGGCGGCCTGTCGCACCACGACACCTTCGACCTCAAGCCCGACGCCCCCGCCGAGATCCGAGGCGAGTTCCGCCCGATCGCCACCAACGTGCCCGGCATCCAGATCGGCGAGCACCTGCCCCGCCTCGCCGGCATGATGAACCAGCTTGCGGTGGTGCGCTCCGTCGTCGGCCAGCGCGACGAGCATTCGAGCTATCAATCATTGACCGGCACGACGATGGACGCCGCCCGCCGCGAAGGCAGGCCGAACTTCTGCTCCGTCGCCGGCCGCGTGCTGGGGACGACCTCCCCGCTCATCCCGGCGTACGTCGATCTGTTCCCGACGATGCAGCACCGCCCGTACAACATCCCCGGCCCCGGCCTCGCCGGCCCCGCCTTCGCCGGCGCGAAAGTCGAGAACGAACAGCTCAACCTGATGCGCCTGCGCGAGCTGTCGGCCGCCCAGTTCCAGGGTCGTCGGCAGCTGCTCGGCACGATGGACAACCTCCGCCGCACCCTCGACCAGACGCCGACCGAGCGCATGGACATCTCGTACCGCCAAGCGTTCGAGGTGCTGACCACCAGCCGCCTCGTCGACGCGCTCGATCTCGACAAGGAATCGCGCGCGGTTCGCGAGCGCTACGGGTTCGGCTCGCCGCGCCACCAGGGGGACGGCGCCCCGCTGATGAACGACCAGCTGCTGATGGCCCGCCGACTCGTCGAAGCCGGCGTCCGCTGCGTCACCGTCGCCTACGGGTTCTGGGACACTCACGGTGGCAACTTCCGTCACCTGCGCCAGAACCTGCCTGTCTTCGACCAGGGCATCTCCGCCCTCATCGACGACCTGCGTCAGCGTGGCTTGGACCGCGACGTGTCGGTGATCGTGTGGGGCGAGTTCGGCCGCACGCCGCGGATCAACAACGACGCCGGTCGCGACCACTGGGCGCCGGTCAACTCGTGCCTGATGGCGGGCGGCGGCATGCCGACCGGGCTGGCCCTGGGCGGCACCGACCGCCACGGCGCCTACGCCACGCAGCGCCCCGTCCACTACCGCGACATCCTCGCCACGCTCTACCACAACCTCGGCATCGACCCGCACACCTTCCTCCGCGACGTCTTCGACCGCCCCGTCGCCATCCTGCCGGAAGACGCCAGGCCGGTGCGCGAGCTGTGCGTGTAGGGGGCGAGTCGTCAAAATACAAATTCGTTTCATTGAGCCTGTATTGGAGCAGCGAATGAGTCAGCCTGATTCGGACTACGTGTTCGAATCACTGGTTCGATATAACTACTTTCCGTTGATCAAAGAACACAAGGACGAGATTCCGCCTGTTTTTGATTCAGAATCCCTGACTCCAGAAATTGCCGAAAAATTGGCGGATTCCGGAGCAAGCCGAAAGGCAGGAGACGGCTTCGATTCGGTAGATTACAGGACGATTCGCTTCAACAACACAGTCCGAGCCATGAGCATACCTCACCCGTATCCTTATGCAAGGCTCTGCCAAACGATTCGAAACAACTGGAGTGAGATCGAATACATTTGCACGAACGAAAATAGCCAAATTAAACCGGAACGCCACGGCAAGCGTGTCGTGGTGATGGGGCAGTATTACGCCGGCTCGAAATATGCTCTATAATGCTACTGTAGGCCACAGCGGCCAGCGACCACGTTGCTCTTGCGGAGGCGAGTCATGCC
>JAYSSW010000708.1:0-3493 GCA_043720335.1 Planctomycetia bacterium | reverse complement strand
CAGCCCGCACAGGTGACATCGCCCATGCTCGTCAGCCTATGAAATCGCTCCGCCGCCAGCTGCGCCTGGGAAAAGCCGGTGAACGGTTACCGCTGATGCAGTCGCAATGATAATTGCTTTGATACCTGCTTGGATAGCGAGAAAAAGCTTTGGGCGACCAGATAAGCTACTTCCAGATGCCTGAGCTGTAGGCGCAGGCGACCTCGGATTGTGGCGAAAAGACGGCCTAATAATCAATGACACTGAATACAATAAAAGTCCAAGCATCGTGGTGATGTGAAGGCAAAACGAGAAGAAGTCCCACGGAACATAGTGTCCGTTGTCGGAGAACAAGCCGATCAATAAGTAACTGGCCAGCCACAACAGAATTGATGTACAGAATGCTGCTGCATATCCTAGTGCAACAGGCAGCAAGCCTTGGCCGACCAGATTGAAAAACACACTAGCATCATTTCGCATGTCAGCGTAGGAAAATTCGCTTTGCGCGAACACGACCACGATGCAGAAAGGGACATATACAAACAAAGCGAGCAGCAGGGTTTTTTGGTGCAAGCCGCAGGTGTAGGATTCGCCAGCAGTTTGAATTCGATTCCTATACCATTCAGGCAGCAGAATGGCAGAGTTGACTTTCGCCGGAATCGAAGATTCGCTTGTCATCGGCTGCTGCGTCGTGGTTTGTTTTCCTGCTGCTCTCGCTGCGGCTTCACGAACCTTTTGGACCGCAGCAATAATGAGCGCGATGAGCACCGCAAGTATTGCGATGCATACAAGCAGCTCAATCAAGGTAAATCCGAATCGCGAGGCTTTTTCATTCTTCAGATGAATTTGCATTTTGCAGATCCTCGCGACGGCGTCTACGAAGTTTTATGCGGAAGCAAGCGTCGGCCCGATTGTTCAATCTTAACCGTCATTGCCGAACATGCAAGACAACATGCGTGTCGGTTCCGTTTTTTTGGCAAACGCTCCACTCTTGGATTCGCAGCTTATGCCCTGCCATTTGCAACATCTACGCCCTTTCGCCGGGCGCGGTCGCTGACTACAATCAACCCCAGCGAACCCTGCACGCGAAACGCGGAGACTGGTCGGATGCCCTCACCGTTCCCAGGCATGGACCCTTACCTCGAAGCGCCGTCGATCTGGCCGGACTTCCACAACGCCCTGGCCAGCGAGATGCGCGGCTGGTTGAACCAGCACTTGCCCAGGCCGTACTACGCCCGCCTCGAAATGTACTCCGAGGTCGGCGTCGTGCAGGAGGAGGGGGGATACGTCCGCCGCGTCGTTCCCGATGTCGCCGTCGTGCGCCATCCGGCCGCGCTGGACGTGGAATCGGCGGTCGCGGTCGCTTCCTCGGAACGCATGGACGTTTCGCAGTCGCTGGAAGTCGTCGTGTCGAGCGAAACCATCGACCACGCCATCGTCGAGGTGCGCGACCCGTCTAAGGGGCATCAACTGGTCACGCTGATCGAGATTGTCAGCCCGACCAATAAGCACACGGGGCAGTACCGCAACGAGTACCTGAAGAAGCAGACCGAACTGCTGGCGAGCGACGCCAGCCTGGTGGAACTCGACCTGTTGCGCAGCGGGCGACGCTTGCTGGCGGCGCCGGAACTGGAGGCGGTGCTGCTGCAGTTGCAGCCGGCCCCCGACTACCTGGTGTCGGTGAACCGCTCGTGGAAACGGCGCGAGGGGCGGATGGCTTGCCAGCTCTTCCCGTTCCGCGTGACTGAACGGCTGCCATGCATTTCCATGCCGCTGCGGGAGAATCAGCCCGAACTCGCGATGGACCTGCAGCATCTCTTCCAACGGGTCTACGACAGCGGACCCTACGCCCACGGCGCGGTCGACTACCAGTTCGATCCGCACCCGCCGCTGCCGTCCCCTTTGCAGGCGTGGGCGCAGCAATTGCTGCGCGACGCTGGTGCGATCCCTCCCTCTCCCTGACAACCCTGGCGGTTTTCGCCATCCTTCGACCTCGGCTTGGCCATTGCAAAAGGACCGGAGCGCATCATGAGCACGGACGACCTCCCCTCGGCGGCGAGCAACTTCATCCACCAGATCATCGACGAGGACAACCGGGCCGGCAAGCACGACGGCCGCGTCCAGACCCGCTTCCCCCCCGAGCCCAACGGCTACCTCCACATCGGGCACGCCAAGTCGATCTGCCTCAACTTCGGCACCGCCCGCAAGTACGGCGGCAAGTGCAACCTCCGCTTCGACGACACCAACCCCTCCAAGGAAGACCAGGAGTACGTCGATTCCATCAAAGAGGACGTCCGCTGGGTCGGCTTCGACTGGGACGCCCTCACCTACGCCTCCGACTGCTTCGAGCAGATCTACCAGTGGGCCGTGGATTTGATTCGCAACGGCAAGGCGTTCGTCTGCGACCTCACCCCCGAACAGGTGGCCGAGCACCGCGGCGGGCACGACGCCAAGACCTGCAAGCCCAGCCCCTTCCGCGACCGCACCGTCGAGGAGAATCTTGACCTTCTCGCCCGCATGAAGGCCGGCGAGTTCCCCGACGGCACGCGCACGCTGCGCGCCAAGATTGACTACACGTCACCGAACATCAACCTGCGCGATCCGGTGATGTACCGCATCCTCCGCGCCCACCATCACCGCACCGGCGACCAGTGGTGCATCTACCCGATGTACGACTGGGCCCACGGCCAGTGCGATTCCATCGAGCGCATCACGCACTCGATCTGCACGCTGGAATTCGAGCACCACCGCCCGCTGTACGACTGGTTCATCCAGGAGCTGGGCATCTTCGCCCCCCGGCAGATCGAGTTCTCGCGCCTCAACCTCACCTACACGGTGATGAGCAAGCGCAAGCTCCTCACGCTGGTGAAGGACAAGCATGTGAAAGGCTGGGACGACCCGCGCATGCCGACGATTTCCGGCCTGCGCCGCCGGGGCTACACGCCGGAAGCGATCCGGGCGTTCTGCGAGCGCGTCGGCGTGTCGAAGTACGAGGGGACCATCGACATGGCGTGGCTGGAGGACGCCCTCCGCGCCGACCTCAACCGCCGCGCCCCGCGTGCCCTGTGCGTGCTGCGTCCTTTGAAGGTGACGCTGGAGAACTATCCCGAAGGCCAGGTCGAGCAGATGGACGCGGTCAACAATCCTGAAGACCCGTCGGCCGGGTCGAGGCAGATGCCGTTCTCGAAGACGCTGTACATCGACCGCGACGATTTCCGCGAGGACCCGCCGAAGCAGTTCTTCCGCCTCGCGCCGGGCAAGGAAGTCAGGCTGCGCTGGGGCTACGTCATCAAGTGCGAGTCGGTCGTGAAGGACGCCGACGGCAACATCGTCGAGCTGCGCTGCACCTACGACCCGGCGACGAAGGGGGGCAACATCCCCGACGGCCGCAAGGTGAAGGGGGTGGTGCACTGGGTGTCGGCGGAGCACGCGCTGCCGGTCGAGGTGCGGTTGTACGACCATCTGTTCAACGTGCCGACGCCGAGCAGTGACCATTTTACGGCGAACCTGAACC
>JAYSSW010000707.1:0-1521 GCA_043720335.1 Planctomycetia bacterium | reverse complement strand
TCGACGACATCGACCATCTCGGCAACCGCCGCCTGCGCACCATCGACGAGCTGGCCGCCGACGAGCTCCGCAAGGGCTTCCTCAAGCTGCGCCGCACCGTCCAGGAGCGCATGAGCATCCGCCAGCAGGAGGACATGACTCCCCGCTCGCTCATCAACCCCAAGAGCATCTCGGCGGCGATCGAGTACTTCTTCGGCCGCGGCGAGCTGTCGCAGGTCGTTGACCAGACCAACCCGCTCGCCCAGCTGACGCACGAGCGCCGCCTGTCGGCGCTCGGACCTGGCGGCCTCAACCGCAAGCGCGCCGGCTTCGAGGTGCGCGACGTGCACATCTCGCACTACGGCCGCATCTGCCCGATCGAGACGCCGGAAGGCACGAACATCGGCCTGATCTCCAGCCTCAGCGTCTACGCCGGCGTCGATGAATACGGCTTCCTCATCACCCCGTACCGCAAGGTCAACAAGGGGAAGCTGACCGGCGAAGTGCTGTGGCTGCGCGCCGACGAGGAATCGCAGGCCCACCTGGCGCCCGCGGACACGCCCGTCGAGAACGGCAAGATCTCCGAGGACCGCGTGCAGGCCCGCTTCGGCGGCGACTTCCTCATGATCCCCGGCGAGAACGTCCAGTACCTCGACATCTCGCCCAAGCAGATGGTCGGCGTGTCGGCCGGCCTCATCCCGTTCCTCGAGCACGACGACGCCAACCGCGCGCTCATGGGATCGAACATGCAGCGCCAGGCGGTGCCGCTCCTCGTAACCGAACCCGCGCTGGTGTCGACGGGCATGGAGAAGGAAGTCGCCAAGTTCAGCGGCATGCTCGTGCGGGCCGACCGCGACGGCTACATCACCTACGTCGACGCCGAGCGCGTCATCGTCGGGCCGGACAAGCTGCCCGTGGTCGACACGAAGGACAAGGAGAAGGAAAAGAAGACGAGCCTGGAACGCGCCCGCGCCCAGGGCGGGGCGATGGAGCACGTCCTGCGCAAGTTCGTCGGCCTGAACGAGCGCACCTGCCTCAACCAGAAGCCGATCATCCACGAGCACCAGAAGGTCAAGAAGGGGCAGATCCTCACCGACAGCGCCGCCACCCACCAGGGCGAGCTGTCGCTGGGCCGCAACGTGCTGGTCGCGTTCATGTCGTGGGACGGGTACAACTTCGAAGACGCGATCATCATCAGCGAGCGGCTGGTGAAGAACGACACGTACACCTCGATCCACATCGAGGAGTTCGACATCGAGATCCGCGAGACGAAGCTCGGCAAGGAGGAGTTCACCCGCGACATCCCGAACGTCTCGCCCAAGGCCCTGGGCAACCTCGACGAGAACGGGATCGTCCAGCTCGGCACGTTCGTCGTGCCCGGCGACATCCTGGTCGGCAAGGTCTCGCCGAAGTCGAAGAGCGAGCTGACCCCCGAGGAAAAGCTGCTGCACGCGATCTTCGGGCGGGCCGGCGAGGACGTGAAGAACGACTCGCTGGAGGTGCCGTCGGGCGTGGAAGGCATCGTCATCGCCACGCACCGGT
>JAYSSW010000706.1:0-3497 GCA_043720335.1 Planctomycetia bacterium | reverse complement strand
CCCGTGGCTACACTCCGCTGCCCTGTAGGGGCAGAGAGCCTCGCTTATTTCCGCTCGCAATCGACGAAGTCGTGGGATAGGATGGAGCAAAAGAAATGCAATCCCCGCGCGCAAGTCGAAGCCGTCTCAGCGTTACTGCTTCGAGGATCGGTTTTCATCTTCCAGAGTTCCAGCCATGAAACAAGTCATAAACGCAATGGTGGCAATCGTTTGCCTCGTGTGCGCTGGCTTGCATACGGCCTCCGGGCAGCCTCTGCCCAAACCGGTGGGGCCGGGGTCGGGGCCGGAGCCAGGAGCCGCGATCGGCTTCCGCAACGAAACCAAAATGTCGATCGTCGTCCAGGGACACAGCATCGTCAACAACCAGAGCCGGCGCGGCCAGCCGATCCTGCTCAGTCCGGGCAAGATCGCGTTCGACTCCAAAATCCCGGCCGGGACACGGTTCTTCACGATCTACGACTCGAACCAGACCTCGCGGATCTTCATGCTGAATCATGCGGTCACGCCACAGGGCAAGGACTTGTTCTTCGCGATCCGCATGTCGCCGACGAATCCGTCGAAGTGCATCCTGTCGCTGGAAGTGAACAACTGACGATGCGTTTTGAACAACGCGATTCAACGTTTCGCGCACGCGAAACGTTGAATCGCGTTGTTCACGCGCTCTGGTAGTGCCGGGTGATGAGGTCGTTCTGCAGCCAGAGCAGTTTGTTGAAGGCCCGCACGGTTTGATGCTTGGTCGCGTCGTCCAAGGGCAGGGATAGGATGGTGCCCAGCAGCGCGTCGCTGACGAAGGCCATCAACGCGTTCATCTGGACCAACGGCACCTGCAGATCTTTGCTGCCGGCCTTGTCGGTGTGGATCTTGCCGACCATGTCGAGGAAGTTGACGAGCTTCGCGTCGTAGGGCGCGGTGACGAGCTTCACGAGGTAGTTGCCAAGGTGCGCCTTGCGGAACTTGATCTGCTCGTGGTCGAGCGTGAGGGTTTCAATCGTCGCGGGTGTCGCTCCTTCGTAGCCGTACTGGCGCGGCACGAAGTGGCGCTTGGTCGCGTCGTACTGGAAGAGCTTCACATAGACCGCATCGACCAATGCGTTGACGACCGGCGCCAGGTGCGGAGCGGCGGCATGGATGGCGGCGACATCATCGGCGCCGAAACCGACGAACTCGGTGAGGTAGCTGAAGCGGTAGGCGAGGTCGCTTTCGAGGCGGGCTTCGTCGATGTGCTTGTGCATGGCAGGCTCCGATTGAAGAGTGCAAAGAGCAACGTGCGGGACGCGGTCAATCTAGCCTGCGACTAATTGGATGTCAATGTCTTGTTTTGCGTTCGTTGACTTTTGCAAGCCCGCCGTCGAAAACGGCGCGGGTTCAAATCCCCAGGGGTTTGGGTGATTTATCCCCCCATCGTCGCATCACTTGCATAGAATGATCTTTTGACCGCTCATGCTCCGCACTTCAGGAGGGCTTGCCATGCGCATGCCCAAAGTCGCCATTGTCGGACGCCCCAACGTGGGCAAGTCGTCGCTGTTCAACTGGCTCGCCGGCCGGCGCATCTCCATCGTCGATCCGACGCCCGGCGTCACGCGCGACCGCATCACCGCCCCCATCGAGGTCGAAGGCAAGTACTTCGAGCTGACCGACACCGGCGGCATGGGGATCGAGGACATCGACCAACTGACCGAGGACGTCGAGAAGCAGATCCGCCTGGCCATCGACCAGTCCGAGGCGCTGCTGTTCGTCGTCGACGCCCGCACCGGGCCTGTGCCGCTCGACGACGAGGTGGCCCGACGGCTGCGCAGCATCAAGAAGCCGATCCTGCTCGTCGCCAACAAGTGCGACCATTCCGGCCTCGACGTCAACATGGTCGAGTTCTACCAGTTCGGCTTCGGCGACCCGCACGCTGTCAGCACCCGCGAGAACCGGGGCAAGCACGAGCTGCTCGACTGGATCGTCGCCAACATCACCTTCCGCAGCGACGACGAGGTCCCCGACCCGCTCAGTGAGATCAAGCTCGCCATCGTCGGCCGGCGCAACACGGGCAAGAGCACGTTCATCAACTGCCTGGCCGACGAGGAGCGCACCATCGTCAGCGAGGTCGAGGGGACCACGCGCGACAGCATCGACGTGCGCTACGACCGCGACGGCGTGAAGATCATCGCCATCGACACCGCCGGCGTGCGCCACCGGGGCAGCGTGAAGACCGACATCGACTTCTACAGCCTGTCGCGCGCGGAACGCTCGATTCGCCGGGCCGACGTGGTGCTGCACTTCTTCGACGCGCCGAAGAACGTCAGCATGGTCGACAAGCAGCTCGCGGGCTACATCCTGGAGAACTACAAGCCGGCCATCTTCGTCGTCAACAAATGGGATCTCGTCAAGGACTCGGCCGCGACGGGGGAGTTCGCCGACTACCTGCGGAAAGTCTTCCCGAACCTCGACCACGTGCCGATCGCGTTCATCACCGCCAAGGACGGCAAGAACGTGCAGAAGCTGGTCAACCTGGCGCAGAACATCCACAAGCAGTCCGCCCTGCGCGTCGGCACCGGCGACCTGAACCGCGTCATCCGCGACGCGATGGCCGCCCAGGGCCCGCCCGTGCGGCAGAACCGCATGCCGCGCGTCTTCTACGCGACTCAGGTGGCGATGTTCCCGCCGACGATCGTGCTGTTCACGAACGGCCCGGAGCTGTTCGACAAGACCTATCTGCGCTACTTGATGAAGGCGTTCCGCGACCACCTCCCCTTCCCCGACGTGCCGATCAAGCTGTACGTCCGGGCGCGCAGCCGCGAGGACATGGGCGACGGCGAGGAGCGCAAGAAGAAGCAGCCCGTCCGCATCGTGTCGCGCAACCGCAAGAAGACCGACACCGAAGTCGGCGAAGTCTGGACCGACCTGTGAGTTGAATGCGCACCGCGCTTCCGGAGGCTTCCCATGCGTGACCGGCGGCTGGGGCTGCTCTTGGCGTTCGTCTTCGCGCTGCTGCCCCTGTGCGGCGGCTGGGCGGGCGACGCGAAGGCGAAGAACGCCTACTTCACCGGCAAGGTCGTGCCGCTTGACAAGCTGCTGAAGGGGACCGACTTCAAGCTCGACGCCGACGCGGCGCCCTATCTTCTGGCTCTGCAAGGGGACGACGGCAAGGTCTACCCGCTCCTCAAGGACGCCGGCTCGCGGATGTTCTTCCTCGACGCCAAGCTCCTCGACCGCCCGATGCGCCTGACGGCCCGGCTCGTGCCCAACACGCAGATGCTGCAGGTCATCCACGTCCACAGCGTCGTCAAGGGGAAGCTGCACGAGGTCTACTACTGGTGCGACATCTGCACCATCCGCGCCTACCAGGGGGGCATCTGCGACTGCTGCGGCGAGCCGATGCACTTCCGCGAGGTCGCGGTGAAGGACTGACCGATCCCCCCATTGTTTAGCCGCTCGCCTACGGCGAGCGCGGACATGACGCACGCCGATGATGAAAATCGTCGCGTGGCTTCATGTCCGCGCTCGCCGTA
>JAYSSW010000705.1:0-3502 GCA_043720335.1 Planctomycetia bacterium | reverse complement strand
GACGCCGAGGTGCCCCTTGTGCTTCAGGCCGAGCATGCGAGCCGGGGAAGCACGGGTGATGATCGCGATCTCGTACAGCGTGTACTCGCGATCCAGGTCCTTCAGGATGCAGCGCTCCTTCACCTTGGCCGGCACGCGCTTCAGCACCTCCTCGCGGTAGGTGCGGTCCATCAGCAGTTGGACGATTTCAGGATAGGCGAGGAACGAGCCGCCGTTGGGGTGATCGGTGCTCATGGCGATGCGCCACGGATCGTTGACGAGGAGGTACCATTCCAGGCCGATGGCCCACTGGACGCCGTGGACGAAGCTCTTGTCCTTGTAGGTGATGGGGACGATGCCGCAGCCGGCCTCCATCTCGGTGTCGCCGTTGAACCACTTGCGGCCCGTGACTTTGTGCAGGTAGTAGCCGAGCGGGCCGTCGCCAGTCATCGAGGTGGTTTCGCCGAACATCACCTGGCCGACGTCGACGGTGAGGTTCGGGTGGGCGTTGACGTAGTCGGCGAGGGGTGCAGTGCGCGAGCAGAAGGTCCCCTGGTCCTCCTCGCCGCCGCCGTAGCTGTGGAACTGGATGTGGGTGAGGTGGGCGCGTCGTCCTTCGAGGGCCTGCATGGTGGCGAGGGTGGTCTTCCAGTTGCCCGGCATGCCAAGATTGTTGCAGTGGATGTGAACCGGGTGCGGCAAGTGCAGGTCCATCGCGGTCTGGGCCAGGCCCTGGATGATCTGGCGCGGCGTGACGTTGAAGGCGGGGACGCTGTCGTCGAGGCCGGCGATGTTGCCTCCGCCTTCCTTCCAGACTTCGACGCCGCCGGGGTTGACGAGCTTGATGGCGTAGGCCTTGGCCGAGTCGAGCAACCAGGCGGTGAAGGCGTTGAGCTTGGCGGCGTCGTTCTTGGAGATCGACGTGAGGGCGTAGTGGTTGTTGCCCATCAGGATGAAGAAGCCCTTGTCGATGACGGGGGTGTCGTGGAATTCCTCGTGCGCGTGGCGGGCGCCGAGCGGCGGGATGGCGGCGTCGAAGGCGGTGGTGTAGCCCATGCCGGCGTAGAGGTAGCCGGTGGCGAAGGTGCTGGGGACGCTGCCCGTGGTGCCGGAGCGGGTGAACTCGGTCCGCTTGACCATCGGGGCGCGGCGTTTGTCCTCGGGGCGCAGCTTGCGGGCGACGTTCACCTTCGGCCCGGCGATGTGGGCGTGCATGTCGACGCCGCCCGGCATCACGACCAGGCCGGTCGCGTCGAGGATCTTCGTCGGCGTGTCTTCGGGATCGGTGGGCGCCGGCACGATGCGGCCGTCGCGGACCCAGAGGTCCATGACGACGCCGTCGATGGCGTTGGCCGGGTCGTAGACGGTGCCGCTGGCGATCTTGAGGAGAGTCATGCGTCAATCCGTGGGGGGGTGCGATGGTGAATGCTTCGCGCGCGGCAACACGTGGTTGCGGGATAGTTTACCAAAGCGCCTTGCGAAACGGCTTCGTCAACCTGAATTCCACGCCCCGAATCCGAATCGTGGCGCGTGGCCAGCCACTCCTTGCCAATCGTGGCTCGGAGAGGTTTCGCATTCCTGCCCGCTGCAAGACGTGCGTACTTGTCTGGGAAAAGACAAAGCCCGCCGGTTTCGCCGGCGGGCTTCGTGTTTCAGGACGCAGCGCAAGGGTTAGTTCCCAGCCGGCACAACGGAGCGGGCGCCGATGCCGGTGACGCCGACGACGCTGGCGCGGGGTTCGGTCATGTCGAGGACGACCGGGTTGGGCGTCTCGGCGCGGGCGACGTTGCCGGCGAGGTCGGCCACCTCGACCTTGAAGTAGAAGTGCGAGCCGACGTCGCGCGGGAAGTTCCAGCGGTGGACGCCGTCGTTCTTGACGTTGCGGGCGACGACCTGCCAGGGGGCGTCGGGCCGGACGCGGAAGAAGAGGTTGACGGGTTCGGCGCCGAGGTTCTTGTCGGTGGCGGTCCAGCGGATCTCGATGGCGCCGTTCTGAGGCAGCACCTCGACGGGGCGGAGCTGGAGGAACGGGCTGGTGGTGTCGACCTCGATCCAGCAGTGGGGCTGGTCGCCGCGGACGGGGGCGGAGCCGCCGAAGCCGTTGCCGTTGGTGATGGCGATGCGGACGCCGAACAGGCCTTCGCCGGGCAGGTCGATCTCGGCGGGGCTGCGGCGGGCGGCGTGCTCGCGGTGGCGCTGCCACGACTGCCCCTGGTCGGGGCTGAGGAAGATCTCGACGCGGCCGACGCCGCTGGGGCCGACCTGGTCGACGCGGTAGTCGATGCTCGCCTGCGTCGTGTTGATGAGCTGGCGCGGCACGGCGCCGACCTTGGCGGGATCGACCGCGATCGCCGCCGCGGGGGGCTTCGCCGCCGGCTCGGTTGACAACGGCGTTGTCACCGAAGGCGTCGGCATGCCCGCGTTCAGGATCTGCGGCGTGTGCCCCGGCGGGATCGGCGCGACCGGGATCGTCGCGGGCGGTTCGACGCGGGGTGGCACCTCGAAGCGGGGCGGCGCGGCCGGCAACGTCGCCGGGTCGGGCCGGGCGCTGACGGTGTTCGTCGGCAGCGGATTGTGGATGGGAGGCAGCTGCGTGACCTGCTGCGGAACGACGTTCGGCGCGGGGGTCGGGCGGCTGGACGCGAGCGTCGTCACCATGCCGCGCACGTCGAAGTCCTTCGACGCGACGTTGCCGGCCAGGTCGCTGACGTTGACGCGCACCGGCGATGCGACCGGGTCGCGGCCTCGCAGGCGGAACACGCCGGGCTGGTTCGGCATCGCGTCGAGCATCATCTCGCCGGCTTCGGTGCGGGCGAACGCCTTCCAGCTCGCCACGTCAGGATTGGCGTCCTGCACGTTGCATTGCAGGACGAAGTCCCCTTCGGGCGTCGCCGAGGTCGTCCCCTGGATGATCGGCGCCGCCGTGTCGACGACGACGCGCTGGGCGACGGGCGCCTGCGAAATGTCCGGAGGCGAAGCGCGGCCGTTGCGCTCGACGGTCTGGAGGTTGAACCAGTACTCGCCGTCCTGCGGGACGCGGTAGGTGAAGCGCGTGACCGATGCCGGCGCCGCCTCGTGCATCGTCCAGGCGCCGGTCGGCGTCTTGACGTACAGCCGCACCTCGGCCAAGGTGGCGCGGGTCGGCTCGTCCATCTGCACCGGCAGGTCGAACACCGGGTTCTTCGTGTAGATCCTGCGCGGCCCGCTGCCGGGAGCGCCGCTGGGCGCTTGGGCGTCGACGAACGACGCCGGCGCGGACAGGGCGGCGCCCAGCACCAGCGCGTGAAGGGCTCGCATGCTCCAGCGTTTGATTCGCTTGACCCCAATCATGCCTGACTCCCCGCTTGTCTAGGCGAACTTCCGCGACCGCGCCGCCTTTCCCCAAGGCGCCGCGGCCGCTTGTCGCGCAAGGCGAAAAATAAGTCGTCGAGAGGCGGGCTTGTATTTCCTGGACGCGGAGATGTCAAGAGCGATTTGTGCGGAGGAGCGGACAGCCTGGTTCCCAGCTCCGCCGGGAACCAGG
>JAYSSW010000704.1:0-3503 GCA_043720335.1 Planctomycetia bacterium | reverse complement strand
GGACCGCCTTGCGAATCCCCACGTCCGCCCGCTGGAGCGACGACGGCCCAGGCGTGCGGAAGCGCATCGCCACGCCGAAGCCCGCGCAGAACAGCCCGAAGGCGGCGACGACCACGCGGAACTCGTCGGCGTAGACCTGCGTCACCACCCACGAGACGCCGCAGCAAGCCAGGCCGAGGCCGGCCCAGAACCAGGGGTTGGCGAAGATCCAGTCCCGTTTCGCCATCGTCAATGCAGCCATGCTTGATGTCCTCCCAGGTTCTCCCATCGGCTCAAATTGGCTCGCCGCTGGAGAATATACGCAAGTCGTTCTGGCGAACTACGGCGACGGGGCGGTTTTTTCCGCGCGCGGGCCGGGCCGGATTGCTCCACCACGCAAACGCCGCAAACGTGGAAACTTGCACGCTTCAGGAAAATCTTCCCTGCGCGACCGACTCGCTGGCACTTCGCCGAACGAAGTTTCCTTTCGAGTTTCCCTGTGAAACGAATAGGCTCACCTCTGCCGTTCCGCTCCGTCGGGCAATCGTTTCGTCTTGAGCATATTTCCGGTTTTTCGCCGGACTTTTTTCCCAGGGGCGTCGGCGAGCCACCACGACGCAGGTTGTTGCGCTTGCAACGGTTCCATCGTCACGAAGCGCACAGCCGCTACAGAACACGCCTTCAAGCTAGACAATTCATGTTATCCATGTTGCCAGACTCGGCGACATTGGTTAACCTTGGAGAGTGTCAAGTTTTGGCGAGCGAACAGACGACAGCCAGCAAAAAACTCGCATTTCGCCCAAACTGCTGTTGACAGTTTTTTTGTCCAGATTTACTATTCATCGCATTCCGCTTGAAACGCAGCGGCCTCACCGAGAAGTTGTCCGTTCTTACGGGCAACCTCGGGCGAGGCTCCCTAAAAAGCTCCAGGTTCTCGCGTCAGTTTCTTGTCTGGGTTGGCTTCTTTTCGCAGGAGGTTCCGAATGTACTCGGTCGTTCTTTTGATGGCACTCACCAGCGGCTCCGAAGCGGTTGACTTCGGTCGACACGCCAAGGGTGGCTGCACCGGCTCTTGCACCGGCGTCGTCGCCCACGGCGGCTGCACCGGCATCACCCACGGCGGCTGCACCGGCATCGCCCACGGCGGCTGCACCGGCTCTTGCACCGGCGGACACGGCCTGTTCTCCGGCGGACACGGCCTGTTCTCCCGCCACAATCATGGCTGCACCGGCGTCGCCTACTCCGGCTGCACCGGCAACGGCTCTTGCACCGGCGTCGTTGACGGCGGCTGCACCGGCTCTTGCACCGGCGGCCACGGACACGGCCTGTTCTCCCGTCTCCGCAACCGCCACAACGGCTGCACCGGCGGCGGCTGCACCGGCGTCGTCTACTCCGGCGGCTGCACCGGCAGCGGCTACTCCGGCGGCTGCACGGGCGGCTGCGGCGGCGTCATCATCGACGGCGGCGTCATCATGAACCCCGCTCCCGTCACCACCACCCCGGTCGTCCCTCCCGTCGAGAAGAAGGTCGAAATCAAGAAGACGACCCAGGCGGCCGCCCCGGCCACCCTCGTCGTCACCCTCCCCGCCGACGCCCGGCTCCTCATCGACGGCCGCGCCACCGTCTCCACCACCGGCGAGCGCACCTTCATCACCCCGAACTTCATGGTCGGCCAGGCCCAGACCTACACCCTCCGCGCCGAGATCGTTCGTGACGGCCAGACCCTGGCCCAGACGCAGATCGTCACGGTTCGCGGCGGCGACACCACCGCCGTCCCGTTCAACTTCAACGCTTCGGGCGTCGCCAGCCGCTAGTTGATCTCCGTCCGCCCCGCCCGCCGCAGTCTGGAGCCTGCACGGGGGAGCGGATGGCCCAACCTGCCTCGGCAGCATCGCTCGATCCACACGGGGAGAACTTCGGTTCTCCCTTTTTTCGTGTCCCTTTACTAACCCTGAGCGCAAGCGAGGGATCGCAGCAAACCATGCAGGACGAGCATTCCTGTCCTGCGAGTCGCCGAGCGATCCCCTCGCTTGCGCTCAGGGTTAGTAGGGTGCCGAGCGATCCCTCGCTTGCGCTCAGGGTTAGTCAAGTTTTTCGCCGCGCTTGACTTCAACCGGCACGCGCACCGACTGCCCCGACGGCTCGCGGAAATGGACCACGACATCGGGCAGCGGTGCCGCGCCGGCCCGCTTGCCATCTACCTGGATCTTGAGCGTCACATCGTTGCCCGGGCCGGCGACCGTCGTGCATTGCACGGCGGCATGCCCCGCCTCGACGCGGTCGATGGCGAGCGGCTGGTCGCTGGTGCTGCGCAGCCGAACCAGCGTCGAACCCGTCCCGGACGCCCCGAGCGAGATGCGTGCGACTTCCGGCGCCGGGCGGATGTTTGTCGTTGCCGCGCGGAGGAGCGTGATTGGCACCTGGAAATGGCGGTAGTGCGGATCGTCGGTGTAGAGGTCGAGCAGCGCGTCCTGTCGGTCGCTGGCCAATTCCTTGCCATGCACCTCCAGCGCGATCTTGGTGACGCCAGCGGCGGTGCTGGTCTGCACGCGGACGGCGGCGGCGTTGACGCGAGCTTCCGTGACCTTCAACGGCTGCTTGCGCGAATCGACGAGCCGCACCTCCTGCTTCAGCACGCCGGAAACCGACAGCACCAGGATGGTGGGTTCGAGCGTGACTTCGTTCTGCACGTTGCCCGCGATGGTGAGGGCCGTCTCACGGATCGCGTCCCCCTGGCGGTAGCGGATCGTCGCCTGCCAGCTGCGCGGCCCGTTCGGCTGCCCCAGCGTGCGGACCTGCATGACGAAGCTCCCCTTCTCGCCCGGGGCCAGCGTCTTCTGCGTCAGCACGGGGGCGAGGCAGCCGCACGCGCGCTTCACTTCGAGGATTTCGAGCGGCAGCTTGCCGTCGTTGACCCATTCGACGCGATGCGAGAAGACGGTGCCGCCACGCAGCTCGCCCAGGTTGGCCACGCTATGCAGCAAGCGCAGGTCGGCGCAGGCGGGCGAAGCGAGCAGGACGAGATAGCCGCCCAGGAGAAATCGCAAGCAACGGACCGCACGCATGATTTTCGGCTCCATCGCGGCTTGTTTCGTGCTTCTTGAAATCCACAGGTGAATGCTGCGATTCAGCGCAAGTCGCTGGCCGTCTGAGCCCGAAGCGCGAGCGAGGCCGACCCGCGCGGCGGCCGCAAGGGAAGCGTCTCCCGTACGACGATGCGCAGCGAGTCGCGTCGCGCGGCGGCTCTCGCTGCGCGAGTCGCCGTTCCCCTGGCCCACACCGTCGCGCGGTTTTCCTCGCTCGCGCTTCGGGCTCAGGGCTGCCCCCCTCGGCGCGCTCGCGTCTCGGCTTGACTCGATTTTCACGAACCTCTATACTTTCGGGAATCTTTTGGAGATGCTCTCGCTCACCTTCCATCGCCTCGCGGCTCGCTGCGGGGTGTCTTGTGTCGCGGGATGAGTTGCAAACGGTCGTTCTTCGGCAGCTTGAGCTGACTTTGACGATCGTGCAGGGATGCGGACTGG
>JAYSSW010000703.1:0-7356 GCA_043720335.1 Planctomycetia bacterium | reverse complement strand
GCTTGCCGACAGCGCGAGAACGCCGAGCAGGCAGCCCGCGATCGCCAAGCCACGGATTCGCAGCATGTAGAAACTCCTGAAACGGATGGGAAGTGCGCTACGCCGCCATCTTACGCGGCCTGGGAGCCGGGTTCCAGAGGCGACGCGGCGCGGTTCGGGGACGAAGTCGGAGGGATGCCGGACGGTACGGGGAGTTCTTCGCTGCATCGCGACCGATATTTCTGCAGGCGATCCCCGCCCTGGTGGTTTTTTCCGGTTCCGCCCTTATCGTTACCTCCACAGGGTCCGCCAGGTTTCGCACGGGGATGTCACGCCATGAGCAACGCGTTCCGCGCCGGGATGGCGCTTCTTGCAGCAGGGCTGTGCGCCGGCCTGATGTCCCTGCCACGCCGCTCCGACAGCCAGGAAGGGCCCGCGGTCAAGCTCACCGACTACCCCGAGATCACGCCGCGCGGCTACGTCTGCCACCGCGCAGACAAAGCCCCCGACCTCGACGGCAAGCTCGGCGACCCGTCCTGGGAAGCGGTCCCCTGGAGCGACGACTTCGTCGACATCGAAGGGGACAAGAAGCCTCGCCCGCGCCAGCGCACGCGCATGAAGATGCTGTGGGACGACGAATGCCTGTACATCGCCGCCCAGCTCGACGAGACGCACGTCTGGGGGACGCTGACCAAGCACGACTCGGTGATCTTCCAGGACAACGACTTCGAGGTGTTCCTCGACCCGGATTCCGACAGCCATCTTTACGCCGAGATGGAGATGAACGCCCTCAACACGACGTGGGACCTGCTGCTGACCCGTCCTTACAAGGACGGCGGCAAAGCCATCGACGCCTGGGAGATCCCCGGCCTGCGCACGGCGGTCCACATCGACGGCTCGCTCAACGACCCGCGCGGCGCCGACAAGGGCTGGAGCGTCGAGATCGCCTGGCCTTGGAACTCGCTCAAGGAGCTGAGCCAAGGCAAGGTGCAGGGCGGCGCCGTCCCGCCCAGGGACGGCGACCAGTGGCGCGTCAACTTCTCGCGCGTCCAGTGGCAGCATGAGATCGTCGACGGGAAGTACCGCAAGGTGAAGGGGAAGGCGGAGGACAACTGGGTCTGGTCGCCGCAGGGAGTCATCGACATGCACCGCCCGGAGCGCTGGGGGATCGTGCAGTTCAGCGCCGCGAAGCCGGGTGCCGCGCCTTACCGCCCCGACCCGTCCGCGGACGTGCGCCATCTGCTGCACCGCGTGCTGTACGCGCAGCGCGACCACCACAAGGCGAAAGGCCGCTGGGCGCCGAGGCTGGGCGACCTGGGCTTGGCCGACGCGAAGTTCGGCGCCGTGCTGCTGGAGACGACCTCGACCCGATTCGAGGCGAGCGCGCCGGCCGGCGACGGCACGCAGCGGCGCTGGCGCATCGGCTCCGACGCCCGCGTGTGGCGCGAGTGAGGCGGCGGCAGGCGGTCAGTTCCCCTTGCCAAGCCGCTTCAGGTGCTCCTGGAACTCCGGCTCGTTGCGGAGCGGGTCGAACAGGAGGGTGCGGATCTCGTTCGTCAGGCGGTGCCGGGCCTGCACGGCGGAGCGCAGCGACACCAGGGCGCCTTCACGCAGGCGGGCGCACTCCTCGGCGGCGGCCGGGTCGCTGGCCAGCAGCTTGTGCAGCCACATGCGGCGGTAGGCCTGCAGGTAGTGGTCGTGGCCGTCCATCGTCTCGGCCTGGTCGAGTTCCGGCAGCAGCTCGCGCAGCACCTCGACGGCGCGGCCGTTGCGGCCCAGCTTCTCCAGGTTGAAGATCCAATTGTTCGCGGTGATGCCCAGCCAGTACCGGCTCCGCGACGGGCTTTTCCGCCGCAGGTCCGTCGCTTCGGCGAAGAGCGGCTCGGCGTCGGCGTGCCTGCCCAGCGCCACCAGTCCGCGACCCTGACGCAGCAGACAGATGGCCAGGTCGCCTTCCGTGTGGCTGCGCAGCCGAACGGCGGCTTCGCCAAGCTCCTTCACCGCCTCCTCGTTCCGCAACTGGCGCAGCATCATCGTGCCGCTGTGCAGCCGGCACTCGGCGTACTCCAGCGAGTCAAGCCCGAAGCTCGCCTCGGCGAAGCGGGTGATGCTCACGTACTCCTTCTCGGCGGCGGCGGGGTCGTTCAGGTCCTCGGCGCAGATCTGCGCGATCTGCTTGCGGCAGTAGTAGACGAAGAAGTGGCTCTCGCTCAGGCACTCCTGCCCCATGAGCACCGTCTCGCGGAACTGGGCGAGCGCCTGCTTCTTCGATCCCGTGTACTTGCTGACCTGGGCCTGCAGGTAGTGGTTGACGGTCCGCGCCACGACGTCCTTGGCGTCCAGCTCCTTGAGGATCTCGTGCGCCTCAGCGATGTACGGCAGCGCCTTGGCGTACTCGTTGCGGCGGAAGTGCAGCAGCAGGTTGCCCGCCACGACGATGCCGTACTCGCGGCTTTTGGGGCCGCAGAGCTCCTTGATGGTGGCCATCGCCTCCTTGAGCAGCCTCTCGGCCTCCTCGTTGTCGTTGTCGGCGCTCAGCAGGAAGCCGAGGTGCGCCTTGGTCTCGGCGACCAGGGGATGCTTGGGGCCGTAGTGGGCGAGGCGCATCTGCAGCGCCTGGCGGTAGGCGTGCCGGGCCGGGGCGTGCTGGAGCTGGACGTGGTGGTAGTAGCCGAGATGCTGCCAGGTGTCGGCGAGGTCGGCGACGGAGGGGGGCTGCTGCCGCAGCCGGAGCGCGAGCGCCTCGTCGAGCATCGGCTTGGCCTTGACGAAGTGCCCCATGCTGATGTGGACCGCGCCCATCTTGTCGAGCAGGGCGGCGCGGACCAGGGGGCGGTCGTGGAACGAGTCCTTGAGCTTCGCGGTGGCGGAGTCGAACGAGGTGAACGAGGTCGACGACACGCCGAGCTTGCGCGAGCCGAAGCCGCGCCCGGCGAAGCCGAGCGGGTCGGCCTCCTCCAGCATGCCGAGCATGAACGAGGCGATCTCCTGCGACGCCTGCGCCTCCTCGCCGGCCCGCTGCGTCTCGGTGCGGGCGTCGTCGCGCGCCTTGCGGGCGTCGGTCGCCTGGGCGCGCTCCTGCTCGGCCATGTCCTGGTAGAGAACCGCCGCGACCACGGAGCCCCCGACCAGCGCCACGAGAAGGACCAGCACCAGCGACGTGAGCGCCGCGAGGCGGGGATTGCGGCGGGCCGAGCGCCAGACGCTCTCCAGCACGCCGACCGGACGGGCGGCGATCGGCTCGTCGGCCTGGAAGCGGCGCAGGTCCTCCGCCATCGCGTCGGCCGTCGGGTAGCGCCGCGCGGGGTCCTTCTCCATCGCCTTCAGGACGATCGTCTCCAGATCGCGCGGGATGCTCGGCAGCACGCGGCGCGGCCGGGGCGGCTCCTCGTTCTTCAGCTTCATCAGCATCTGCAGGTGGTCGCTCGTGTCGTAGGCCGGCCGCAGCAGCAGCAGCTCGTAGAGCGTCAGCCCCAGGGCGTAGATGTCGGCCCGAGCGTCGCCTTTGCCCTCGAACCGCTCCGGCGCCATGTAGCGGATCGTGCCGAACAGGTCGCCGGTGCGCGACAGGTTGTCGTCCTCCGCTTTGGCCAGCCCGAAGTCGGTGATCCACGGCGTGCCCGCCGTGTCGAGCAGCAGGTTCGACGGCTTGATGTCGCGGTGGACCACGCCGCGCGCGTGGGCGTAGGCGAGCGCCTGCGCGAGCTGGGCGATGGCGCGGAAGCGCTCGGCGTCGCCGGTCGGCAGCGGGCTGGGCGACGCTTCGCTCGGCTGCTTCATCCGCTCGATGACCGCTTCGAGGTTGTCGCCGACGATCAGCTGCATCGCGTAGTAGCAGATGTCGCCGTCGCGGCCGACCTCGAAGACCGGCACGATGTTCGTGTGATGCAGCCGGGCGACGGAGCGGGCCTCGCGCTGGAAGCGTTCCAGGGCCTGCTCGTCCCAGGCCGCCTGCATCGGCAGGATCTTGAGCGCGACGCGGCGCCCCAGCGACAGCTGCTCGGCCTCGTAGACCATCCCCATGCCGCCCCGGCCGATCTCGCGCAGCAGCCGGTAGTCGCCGACGACGCGCGGCAGCGCCGAGATCTCGTCGGCGAGCCGGGCGATCGAC
Organism: Planctomycetia bacterium; assembly: GCA_043720335.1. GTDB lineage: Bacteria > Planctomycetota > Planctomycetia > Gemmatales > Gemmataceae > JAYSSW01. Next base: position 3,266 of record JAYSSW010000703.1, on the reverse strand, counting down.
GCGCGCAGCCGCTGGATCTCCTCCTCCGGCGAAAGCGGGCTTGGCGCGACTTCGCTGGTCTTGTCCGGTTCGTGCCGGCGCGGGGAGAGCCGGCTGGTCGCTGCGGTGGAGTAGCTCATCGGGGGAGGTCTCCGCGTGGGGGCGCGCGGCGTCACTGCCAGCGCGTCGTGGATCGCGGCAAGCATAGCTTATTTTCGGAGGCAAGGAGAGGGCCGTAAGGTTTGCGTCGGTTTTTCGCTCGATTTGTGCTATCCTGGCAGCATGGCATGCGACCTACGAGACATCGACCCCGCCGACCTGCGTCTGCCGTCGTCGCGTTCCAGCGGCGCCGACCCGGTCAAACTCCAGCGGCAGATGGCTATACACGGCTCGTCAACCAGCGGGATGCCTCCCTTGCTGGCCTACGAAGGGTCCGACGGCGCCCTGGAACTCTTCGACGGGGTGACGAGGGCCACTCGCGTCGCGAAGTTGCTGCCCGGGACGACGGTGCAGGTTGAAGTCATGGGCAAGCTGAAACGCCCGAAAGCCGGCAATCGCCGCGTGGGAGACTCGCTATGAACCCCGTGAACCTGTTGGATCCCCTTCTGAGCCAGATCGATGAGGTGCGCGCTCGCTGCCCTGAACTGCGATTCGGGCAGTTGATCGCCACGATCGCCATGCTCGCCGAGGACGAGACGGGGCAATCGCTATGGGACATCGACGACGCTGACTTCGCGGCGGCCCTGGAGCGATTCGCCGCGGACCTGGCGCGTCGAGAGCCGGGCTGAACCCCCCAGCGCGATACCGCGGCATACCTCGCGCAGGATGCTCGCGTCTCACGGGACGCCCCACCAGTACGTCGCCAAGCCGAACAGCGTGCCCGCGATCAGCACCGCCAGGCCGTGCTTGGCCCGGCCGCGCAGCGACGACCACAGGATCAGGCCCGTCGCGGAGATGACGACGAGCATGACGCAGACGGCGTCGATGAGCAGCGACCACCAGAAGCCGGACGACTTGCCGCGGTGCAGGTCCATGAGGAGGTTGGCGAAGCCGCGCGACTCGCGGTTCACGGTCGTCGCCCCGTCCTCGCGGTTGATGCTGACCATCTCCAGCCGACTCGGCGCTTTGAACTCCATGCGGATGTGGCCTTCCTCGATCTCGATCGACTTCATGTCCACCAGGCCGCGCACGCCCAGCTCGCGGCGCAGCGCCTCGACGACCGCGAGCTTGTCTGGCTCCTTGCCGCGGTCGCCAACCAGTTCCATCGGCAGCTTGGCTTCGATGGTCTGTGTGAAGGGCGCATCGACGCCGAACAGGTCCTCTTCATGGTTGAGCATGAAGCCGCTGACGGCGAAGAACAGCAGCAGGAGCAGCCCGAACATCGTGAGGTAGACGTGGAGGTGCCGGGCCCATTTCAGCAGCGCGCGATGAGCGGGCGACATCAGTTCTTCTTTCGCGCGTAGTCGATGACGGTGGCTTCGGTTTCGGCGTTGCGTTCGAGGGTGACGGTCGCGTCCTCGTCGGCGCACGCCAGCTTGCCGGACTGGCGGACCAGCTTGCCGTGCTCGCGGTGGACCTCGACATGGATCGTGTAGGTCCCCTGCGGCAGCGGCTTGCCCTTGTCGTCCTTGCCGTCCCAGGCGACCTGGTGCTTGCCCGGCGAACGGGTGGCGCGGGTGACGGCTTTGACCAGGTCGTTGTCATTGCGGGCGAACTTCCACCACTGCGGCAGGTCTTTCCAGTAGCGCGGGCTGTTGCCCCAGACGGTGATCGTGCGGACCGGCTTGGCCGCCTCGTCCTCGACCCACACCGCGACGTACGGCTTGCGGTAGCGCTTCGTCGCCATCACGGTCGGCAGCGTGATCGTCAGGTTCACCTGGTACCCGGCGGGCCACGCTTTGGCGTCGCCTTCCGGCACCATCTTGCCTTCGACCTGCTTGTCCTGCAAAGCGACTTCGAGCGCCGCGAAACCGGCGCTGCGGTGCTGCGTGCCGTCCTTGTCGATGAGCAGGCATTCGGCGCCCGGCGTGGCGGCGACCAGCTTCAGCCCCTCGCCCGCGTTCAGCACGCAGAGCGTCGTCGCCAGCGCGTTCGCGGTGACATTGTCGTTGGCGACAACCGTGCTGCTGGCGATCCCGTTGGCGGATCGGCCGGTGCGCGGGTCGAACAGGTGCGAGTGCTTGACGCCATTGACGGTGTAGTAGCGTTCGTAGCCGCCGCTCGTGGCGATGGCGCGGTCGTTCAGCTTCACCGCCGCGAGCGGGGCGGCGTTGTTCTGTGGCTGCTTCGGGTCCTGCACGCCGAGGTTCCAGCCGATCTGGCCGTCGCCGTCCTCGCCCCACACCGACATGTCGCCGCCGAGGTTCAGCAGCAGGCCGCGCATCGCCGGCGCTTTCGCACGCGCAGCCGCGGCGGCCTTCTGGATGAGGTAGCCCTTGGCGATCGAGTTCAGGTCGAGCGGCTGCTGGGTCAAGCGCGTGACCGTCTGGTTCGCGTCGTCGATGGCCCAGCCTGGCTGGCTGAGCTGCGCGACGATGGCCGACAGCGTCTTGGCTTCGGGTTCGATGCCGGTCTTCTCGGCTTCCTTCCACACGCGCACCAGCTGGCCGAGCTGGCCGTTGAAGGCGCCGTGCGAGCGCTGCTGCCACGTCTCGTAAAGCCGAAGCACCTCGATCATCTCGCGCGAGGCGGCGACAGGCTGGTTCGTCTGGTTGAGCCGGCTGATCTCGCTGGCCGTGTCATACGTGCTGAAGACCAGCCGCAGCCGTTCGATCTCGTCGAGGATCGCCTGCTCGGCGTCGAGGGCGACCGCTTCGCTGGTGCTGGTGATCCACAGGTCGAGCGACGTGCCGATGACATGGTCGTGGTGGAAGGTGTGTTCGCTGGGCAGCGGCGATTGCGTCCACAGCCGCTGCAAGCCGGCCAGCATCAGCACGCAAATCGACAGAACGCCGACCAGGCGGAAACGCGCCCAGCCCGGCCGAGCAGCGGCGTCGGATGACATGGAGATGTCCCAGAGGCAACGAGGAATGCGAGGGGAGAGGTTCCACCCGTGCATGTTATGGGTGCAGGGGATGGGGAAAAGGGGAAGCAGGGAGCCGTGGCGACGTGGCGATTATTGTTTTGCCCGTGCATCGATCAAGACAAGCGTCGATGAGACTCTCGCAGCGAGCCATATAGCCCCCAGCTTGCCGGGGGTGAAATTTGACCAATGATCAGATTTCATCGAACTGGCATGGGTCGCGCCGCACCCCCGGCAAGCCGCGGGCTATATGTCGCGACGACAA
>JAYSSW010000702.1:0-7360 GCA_043720335.1 Planctomycetia bacterium | reverse complement strand
GGAGAGGGGTCGGGGGTGAGGGGCGCATCCCACGACCAACAACCATAGCCCTTGCAAAACAGGTTTTTCGTTGGGAATTCAACGACCCCTGACGTGGGAGAACCCCTCACCCTCGGTCCCTCTCCCCGTAAGGGGGAGAGGGATGCTCATCGCTCCCCCCATTTCGGGAAGTTGTTTTTTCATGGTTCCTAACCCTCCGGCAGCGGCGTCGCTCCGGCGGGGGGCTTCCCTTTGCCGGAGCGGATGTAGTCGGCCCGGCGCTGCTCGTACTCCTGCGGCGTCAGTTGCTCCAGGTCGGTCGTGCCCCCCTGCACGGCTTGCTGGTGGATCTGCTTCAAAAACGGGATGCACCAGCCGCAGCCGGTCCCGGCGCCGCCGCACTGCGAGAGCTGGCTGGGCACCTTCGGCTTGTCGAGCCGGATGAAGTTCAGCAGCTTCCGCCGCGACACGTGGAAGCAGTAGCACACCTTCGCGTCGAGTTCCATCAGCTTCTGCTCCATAGCTGTCCGTCATCGGTTCTTGAAATCGACGATGCCGCGTTCCACGTCGCGCAGGATCTGGCGAATTGAGTTGTAGGGCGGAACAACGAAGCGCGGTGGGATCGGAGTGTTTCGCGTGATCGTCCTCGCAAGGACGCTCGTCCAGTCCTGAAGGTCGCCGATGAAAGGATCGGAGCGGTGGAGGCCGCGGAACGAGTTCGCCCCGGCGTCGGTCCAGACGTGCGACGCCTTCGCCTTGGCCGCCTTCGACCAGAAAGGCTCATACGGCCCGCGCCGATCGCGCATCCACGCGTCGTAGCCTGGCGGCTCGTGCTTCGCCACAGCCTTCAAGATTTCAGCGCGACGCGCTACGATGACCCATTCGGAGGTGTAGCGGGCCTTTTCCTTCTCTTCGTCCCATTGATCATTCCCCTGAAGCGTGAAGAAGCCCAGGCTCTCCGCGACACTGGCGATCACGGGCGCCATCTCGTAGAAACGGCTCGTCGTGTGGTAACACAGCACGCCGTCGTCGGCGAGCTTGTCCATCAGCATCGTCATTCCCTGCTTGGTCATCAGCTCCTTGTGGATCGTGCGGATGCTGTCCTTGTAAGTTTCGACGACGATCACCCCGTAGAACTTTTCGGCGCCGTTCTTGGCGAAAGTCTCGCGGTGATCGCCTTCGAAGACGGAGACGGTGGCTCCGCGCTGTTGCGCGTCGGCCAAGTAGTGGAAGCGGAGCGCCGCACCTTCCTTGGGAAGCGACAGTTTGACGAAGTCCGCTACCCTCTCGACGAAATGCAGCTGCTGCAGGGGCCGCGCATAGGAAGCAAGGGTGCCGGCCCCCATCCCCAGCACGGCGATAGGAGGCTCGGTCCAGAGCGCTGCGACTTGCGCGAATGCTCCGGCGGCGCCCAGGCCGACGACGCTGCAAGGCAGGCGGGCGTCGGCGCGGTAGGTGTTCACCGGGCCGTCGAACCAGTTGTAGCGCTGCATCGCCATCCCCATTGGCCCGTGCGCGTGGTAGTACGTGGTCGCCAGCCGGCTCCAGTCTGTGTCGGCGCGTTCCCGGTCTTTTGGGATCGCCGGCTTGAGGAAGTTCGTCCCGATGTTGATCTGCTTGTACATCAGTTGGTTCATTTCCTTCAGATTGTCGCCCACGACTTCCTGCCGCGCGATTACCTCGATCCCATTTGGTCCTTTGAAGATCCGTTCGTCGGGTTGAGGTTCCACGATCTTCTTCCTTGGCTCCTCCTTGCCCATGAGCCTTGCCAAGTCGAGCTTGACGAAGCGGTTCGCCTCGCCGTCGCGCCAGACGTTTTGCTTGTCCCGCACGGCATCGGACACCCAGAGCGGCCTTTCCGGGTGGTCGAGAGGCAAATCGGGCTGCGTGCGCTTCGCCAACTCCTTGAGTACTTCCGGCCGCCGCGCCACCATGACCCATGTCGAGGTGAAGCGACCCGTGTCGCGCTGCGGAACGTGCATGTCCCTCGCTTCGAGCGAATGCAGTCCCAGTTCCTCCGCGGCGCTGGCGATCGTGGTCCCGAGGTCGTGGTAGCGGTTCGACGTGTGGAAGCAGAGGACGCCGTCGTCGGCCAGCTTGCCCATCAGCATGGCGACTCCCTCTTTGGTCATCAGCTCCTTGAGGACGGTGCTCGAAGCGAGCTTGTAGGTCTCGACCTGGATCAGATGGTAGAACTTCTCGCCCCCCGATTTCTCGAAGGTGGGCCGCGTCTCCCCCTCGAAGAACTTGACATGGGCGCCCCGCAACTTGGCCTGAAGGACGTAGTAGAGCACTGGGGCTTTGTCCAGCGCCGGATAGCTGAGCTGCACGAATTGAGGGTCTCGCTCGAAGAAATGGAACGGCTGGAAGGGGCGCGCGTAGGACGCGGTCGTGCCAGCGCCCATGCTCAGCACGGCGACCGGCGGCTCGGACCAGGCGGCCGCCAGCAGCGCGAACGGATTCGACGCGCCCAGGCCCGCAAGGCTGCATGGCAGTCTCGCGTCGGCGTGATAGGTGTTCATCGGTCCGGGGAACCAGTTGAACCTCTCCAGCGCCATCCCGAGCGGCCCTTCGCGATGGTAGTACGTCGTGGCATAGCGGGAGAGATCCTCCGCCTCCGCAAGCGGCAGGTAGTTGTCGCCAAGATACGTGCCGTTGAACATCAAGTAGTTCCTCGGGACCTTGGCCCGCCCAACGACGCCGAAGCTTTGCTTCACCAGGATGTCGGGGGACTTGTAGAGGGTTTGTTTGTCCTTCTGCTGCCCCGGCACAGCGCCGGCGAGACACAGGACGATCATCGTAGTCAGCATGATGCGGCTCTCCCTGGGGATGCGAGAAGCGATCTTCGTATTGTAAAACGGAAACCGCCCGAGCGAAAGGAAGAACGCCGCATGCGCATCGAGGACGTGATCGAGCCGCCGCTCTTGACCGAAGGGATGCCGGGGCTGGGGGGGCGCATCAAGGCGACGCCCGACGACTTCGAGGTCGACGAGATCCCCGCGTACGAGCCGAGCGGCGAGGGGGAGTTCCTGTATCTGTGGATCGAGAAACGCGACGTGGGGGCGGAGTACTTCACGCGGCTGATCTCGCGCAAGCTGGACCTGCCGCCGCAGGAGATCGGCACGGCGGGGCTGAAGGACCGCCGGGCGGTGACGCGGCAGTGGGTGTCGGTCCCGGCGAGCGTCGAGCCGAGGCTCGCCCAGCTCGACGGCGACGGACTGCGCGTGCTGCGCGTCGGCAGGCACGGCAACAAGCTCAAGCCGGGCCACCTGCACGGCAACCGCTTCAACGTGCTGATTCGCAACCCGACCTCGGTCGATGACAACGCGCTGTCACTGCTGCTCGCCAGGATCCGCGCGCACGGCCTGCCGAACTACTACGGCCCGCAGCGCTTCGGCCGGGGCGGCGAGACGCTCAACCTGGGCATGGGCATGCTGCGCAACGACCGCTCCGCCCGCCCGATCCGCAGCCCGTTCCTGCGCAAGCTCGCCGTGTCGGCGGGGCAGTCGGCGCTGTTCAACCACTACCTCGGCCAACGCCTCCAGGACGATTTGCTCTCAAGGGTTCTCCCCGGCGACGTGATGGCGAAAGTCCCGTTCGGCGGCATGTTCGTCGCCCAGGACGTGGAGACGGAGCAGCGCCGCTTCGACGCCCACGAGATCGTCACCGCCGGCCCGATCTTCGGCCGCAAGACGTTCCCCGCCGCAGGCGAAGCCGTGTTGCGAGAGACAGCGACATTGGAAGCGTGCGGCGTGGCGGCCAACGTGTTCGACCACTTCGGCAAGCTGGCGATGGGGACGCGGCGCCACAACCTCGTCCACCTCGGCGACCTGGCCGCCACGGAGGAGCCGGACGGCCTGCGGCTGTCGTTCTCGCTGCCGGCAGGCAGCTACGCCACCGTGCTGCTGCGTGAGATCATGAAGTCGGCCGTCGACGGCGAGGAAGGCGAGCCGAGCGATGAAGGCGAACGGCCAGCCGAACATCAACACCGTTCGCCGAAGTAGAACGCGACGACGGCGCCGAGGAAGCCTTCCCAGTACGGCAGCGACAGCCGCTCTTCCAGGCTGGGGTCGATGACGAGGTGGATCACGCCGGCGGCGACGATGCCGACCAGGGCGACGATCGACAACCACGCCTCGAAGTCGCGCAGGGCGATGGAGTCGTTGTCGCGGCCGACGACCATCTGCACCAGGATGCCGAGGAAGAATCCGCCCAGGATCAGCAGCGGCATGATCGGCTGCGTCTTGAGCGCGTCGATCGACGCTTCGTACTGCTCCAGCAACCTGGCTTCGTCGCTGTAGAGCTTCCAGCCGACGGTCGCCGACAGGGCCAGCACGACGATGAGGCGGATGCTGCCGCGCGGCAGGCCGAGCGGGGCGGACGACGTGTTCGGGTCGCCGCTGCGATGGGCGAAGTAGTGCCCCAGGGCGATGAACAGCAGGTAGATCAGGTACGGCGGCAGCGGCACCACGTTGCGGGCCGGCACCAGCAGGATCGCGCACAGGATGCCCACGATCCCCAGCACATGCGTCGCCCGGATGCTGCCGCGCGGCAGGCCGAGGGCGTGTCGTTTCGTTGGTGCGATGCCGCTGCTCATGGCGTGTCTCGTTTCATGGAGAAGGTTCGCGAAAGCGTCATTCCCTTTCTACTTCGTCGCCGGGCGTTCTGTCTTGGAAGATCGCAGGGAATCGCCGTCTTCGTTAAGGAACATGAAAAAACAACTTCCTGCAAAGGGGCGGAGCGATGAGCATCCCTCTCCCCGTAACGGGGAGAGGGGAGCAAGCGTTCTCCCTCAAATCGCGAAGTCGTTTTTCGTGCTTTCCTTGACGCCCGCTCGAAACGGCAGGAACGAGGAATGCTGCGACGTGCCAGAAAGATTTGCGGTGAGGTAGGGCCGGAGCGGGCGCTGAACGGGGAAAAGAACCCAGCTGGCGCCTCCGCTGTTTTCGCTGAAACCTGGACGCTGGACACGCAGGCCCAGAATCGCCGATTCGAGCGTGCCAATCGGCGTACGGTTTCCTAGAATAATCAGTCCTGCAAGGAACTGCGCGGAACGGGGCGTTTTTCGCCCGTGTCTTGACGCGTGCCGCTTGCGTTCTATGATAGCTGTTTTCCCGAAGCCGAGGTTCCCCCAGCGGGGTATTGCAATGTCGACATTCATGGCGAAAACGGGGAGCGACAGCAAGCCCTCCAACTACGAGCAGGGCTGGTTTGTGGTCGACGCGACCAACCAGGTCGTCGGCCGGCTGGCGGTCATCATCGCCAACATCCTGCGCGGCAAGCACCGTCCCATCTACACGCCCCACCAGGACACCGGCGAGTTCGTCATCGTCCTGAACGTCGAGAAGATCCGCTTCACCGGCAAGAAGCTCGAGCAGAAGACCTACCAGTCCTACTCGCACTACCCCGGCGGCCAGAAGATCATGACGGCCAAGGAAGTGATGGAGAAGCACCCCGAGCGCATCCTGGAGACCGCGGTCCGCCGCATGGTCCCCCGCAACCGCCTGGGCCGCAAGCAGATGGACAAGCTCAAGATCTACCAGGGCAGCAAGCACCCGCACCAGGCGCAGCAGCCCAAGGAACTGAAACTCGGCGAGTGATCGAACCCCCCGCTGGCCGCTTCGGGCGGCCGGTCCTGAACATATCACGGAGACTGGAATCGTGGCCGAAGCTACCGCCAAACCGAAGAAGAAGTACGACCTCGGCACCGGTCGCCGCAAGACCGCCGTCGCCCGCGTCCGGGTCTGCGAAGGGACCGGCAAGGTCTCGATCAACGGCAAGGAACTCGACGCCTTCTTCACCGAGACGAAGGACCGCAACGCCGTCGTCGCGCCGCTCGTCCTCACCGAGATGCGCACCCGTCTCGACGTGATCGTCAAGGTCGCCGGCGGCGGCATCTCCGGCCAGTCCGGCGCCATCTGCCACGGCCTCGCCCGCGCCCTCGTCGAGCTGTTCGGCAACCAGGCCACGTCCGAGACGCCCGCTGCCGAAGGCGCCGAGACCGCTTCCGGCGGCATGGTCAGCAAGTTGAAGCACTCCGGCTTCCTGACCCGCGACGCCCGCATGAAGGAACGCAAGAAGTACGGCCGCAAGGGCGCCCGCCGCAGCTTCCAGTTCAGCAAGCGTTAATCGCTGCGATCATCGAACAACGAAAAAGCCCGTCCATTTGGACGGGCTTTTTGCATTGGCAACGGAAAGCTCAGGGACAGCCGTCCCTGGGTATGCGTACCCAGGGACGGCTGTCCCTGGGCATTCTGCGAAGATCTTGTTTTTTAGAATCACGATTCACGGCGCCGAGATGACATGCACTTCGCGGTAGGGCAGCCGCTTCTGGAACTCCAGGCCGACGCACCAGTTCCCGCCCTCCAGGGCGTAGATCCAGCGGACATCGGCGAGACGTTTGATCAACTTCGCCATGCCGTAGCCGGTGAGGATCACTTCGGTTTCGTCGCCGAGCGTGAGTTCGGCGTTGAGGATCATGCGCACGCCCCCCTCGGAAACGTCGAGGAAGCTGACGGCGAGGTTCTTGCCGAACCCGAAAGCGCCCTTGCGGCACTCGACCTTCACCGTGCCGCGCGGCGGCTTGCGCACCTCGTTGCGGCGGTTCGATGGCTTGACGGGCTGCTTTTCCATGGCGCGATCCCCCTTGTGCCGAAGCATAGGCCGGAATCCGCAGAGATGCAAATGGGGAGAATGGCAGAATGGAATCGAGAATCGCTGCAAGCCCCAGGATGAGCGAAGCGATTGGTGGGGGTTCAAACCCCCACCAATCGCGATGCTCATGGTAGGGCTTGAATCGTTGAAGGGCCGCCGCAATCCGTCGGCCCGTCTGGTTCGTCTCATTACCAAGGACTGGGTCGCTGCGAGAAGAGCTACTTGGCGGCGACCGGCTCGACCCACCACGGGCTTTGCTGCTTGATCTTCTTGACCAGGATCTCGCGGTCGCCCGGCGTCTTGGCCGCTTCCAGCTTCGCTTTGAGCTTGGTGATCTTTTTCTTGCGGGCACGACGACGACGCAGTTCAACCATGCGTTCGACCATGATACAATGTCCTCGATCCGGCCAGGATGGGTTTCGTCAATTCACCGAACAGTCATTCTAGGAATTCCTTGCCCTTGACGCCAAGGGTTCGTCCATCTCGATGCAGGGGAACCTTCATGAAGAAACACACGCCTTGGCTCGCCGCCGGCTTCGCGCTCGGCGTTCTCGCCGCCGTCTGGACCACGCACCATGTGATCCTGCACGCCCAGCAGACCGAACGGCCAGGCAACTCGATGGACAACCCCATCGACTCGCCGCGCGACCTCGACGGGCTTTCCATCAAGAACCCCCGCGTCCGCATCGTCCACACCGTTGACCCGTCGCTTGAAGGCGGCTCGATG
>JAYSSW010000701.1:0-15892 GCA_043720335.1 Planctomycetia bacterium | reverse complement strand
CGACTCAGGTTGAAGACCGTCTTCGGCTGGGAGGTCCATGTCGGCGAGAACGCCAACCCTCGCAGCCTGAGGAACTTCCCCGTCCAGGGAAACGGCGCGGAGATGCTGCGATTGGCGTGCTGCCTGGCCACGGAGCAGGGCATCAACGTCTGCGCCCCGGTCCACGACGCCCTCCTGGTCGAAGGGCCGCTCCAGGGCATCGAGGACGTTGTCGAGCGGACCCAGCGGGCCATGAAGGAAGCCTCGTCCGTCGTGCTGGACGGCTTGGAACTCCGGTCGGAAGCCAAGATCGTGCGCTATCCCGACCGCTACTTCGACGAGCGCGGCAGGGTCTTCTTCGAGCGGGTGATGGACCTGCTCGATGACCTGGAGAGGGAGGAGCCCCTGGCACCGGTGCCACCCCCACCCCTGGCACCGGCGCCATAGGACCCCTGGTGCCGGTGCCAGACCCGCCCATTCTTATTCTCTTCTTGTCTTCGCTCTTCTTTTAAAAGGGATTTCCCATGACAGCCCCTACGACGAACGAAATCGACCTTGCCGCGTTCCGTGTCCCAGTGGAGGTGGAATTCGATTCACCGCAGACGCGGAAGTCCAGCAAGCCACCTCGTCATCAACCCGGCGAGCATTTCCTGAAGGGGCCGATCCCATGGGCCTGGCTGCAGAGGGCGATGAAGCTGCCCGGCAAGGCCCTGCATGTCGCGATGCTGCTCTGGAAGGAGGCGGGCATCCGACGCGACCGAACGGTACGGCTCAACCTGTCAGCCGCGGAGAAGAACGGCGTCCCTACCGACACGGCCCGCAGGGCGTTGGAAGCGCTGGAGGCGGGCGGGTTGGTCAGCGTGACGCGACGCCAAGGGATGGCTTCGGAAGTGACGCTGCTCGACGCGCCAGGCAGGGCGGAAACACCCGCGTGACCCCATTGCCCGAATAGGGGTCTACTCGCGGCGCTCGCTCCCGCTCTCATCGTTCCCAGGGACCGGAGCAGCGAGCACCACGTCGCTGGACGAGGACGCGGCATCGGTGCTGCGGCCAGCCATGTTGATGTGCCCGGTCAATCCGGTCGAGTTTCGTCGACGTGGCTGGCGTAGAGCTGGAACCGAGCCGAGCGCGCCAACAACACCGTGAAGAGAGAAGCCCGATGTCAAGCAGCCTGCTCCGATCGCCGTCCTGTTTCCCGCCGTCCGTCCCGGATGTCGCTGGCCATGGAGTGCTTCCGCGTGCGCCGTCGCTGCGTGCATGTCGACGCGAGTCGCCAAATAGGACTGCAACTTGGGCGTCGACCTCTTTGGGTTCCCCGTCGAAGCTGCCGCTGCCGCGAAGGCTGCCCCGGCTGAACGCACGCTGCCGTGGAAGCCTTGCGAAGCGAAGGGGGGGCTGCGAAGTCGGCTTCCGAAAATGCCAGGGCCGTCGCAGGCTTGGCCGCCGCAGCCTCGCACCGGCCACCGAGCAAGACGGCCCCTTGTTTCCGCCGGCCTTCAGGCAAGCCCCCCCCGCTTCTCGACGTCCCTACTGGACGCCAAGGCAAGACACGACACGGGGACGCGCCAGATAGGGCCAGCCCATCAAGCGGGCCAGGCGGCGGGCGACTCCTCCCTGCTTGTCGCGAACGAACCGCGTCGACCATCGAGGTTCCGAAACCCGTTCGTCGCGTCGTGCTTTTGTTATCATCGATCGTCCAGAGGAGCCAGAAGGACGCCGTTTGCCCGGAAGCTGCCAGACTCGGCGTGTAGGCGAACGCCCCAGCTCATCGACATCGCAGTGCAGCCCTAACCGGATCGGGGCTGCTCCTCGGACGTGCCGGTTCCCATGACCAGAGAAAAGGACGCACCCATGGCTTCGCTCAACACCCTGTCGCCGCCCGCCAATCCTCTCGTCTCCCTCGCCGAGCTCGCCAAGATCTTCGGCAAGAGCCCGGTGACCATTCGCCGCTGGGCGAAGCGAAAGGGGTTCCCATCGCCATTCCCGGCGGGAAAGCTCCAGTGGCTTCGCGCCGACCTGGAAGCTCGCGGCATCCTGCGCCAGGACCAAAACGTGTAGTAACGAAAGCGCCCGAGGTTCGTGGCCCCGGGCGCTCTCCAGTTCGTCCGGCTGCTTTCGCGGCCGAAACAAAACCCACAAAGGTCATCATGGAACTTGATCTCCCGGAAAGCAAGGACAGCTTGGCGTACACCGAGCTGCCACACCACAACCCGCATGAGTCTTCGCCGCTCGTGCAGGCGAATCAGCCGCCGTTCGAGAAATCGGCACGTTCCACCAAGCATCTCCGCCATGCGGACGAGGACCAGACCGGCTCGCCATTGTGCTTCAAGCAGGAGCGCCGACCCCGGAAGCTGTCGCCGCTCGTCGCTGACGCCAAGCGGCTCGCCAAGCTGCTGACGTCCGGCTTGCGCACGATCCGGACCTGGGACGCCGCCGGCAAGTTGCCGATGCCCATCCGTCTCGGCGGCAGGGTCTTGTGGATCGTCGACGAGATCCGGGACTGGCTCGCTGCCGGCGCCCCGGATCGCGACACCTGGGAAGCGGCGAAGGCCCGTGAAAAAGGGCGAGCGAGCGTGCGATGTCGCTGACCTGCGGCTTGAGCCCATCTCGCAGTGGATCAACAAGTCGCGGAGCGTCAGCAATGATCGACAACCCGATCCTGTGGTCCTTGGCTGAGGTTCGAATCGTGCTTACACACGGCCCCTGGCAACGCCACCAAGGTGCAGCGCGAGATCACCAGGACGACGAGCCTCGGCACGCAGTACGGCATGGGGGAGGAGACGCTGGTGGTCAAGATCAACCAACCCGTGCCATATGCTCGAGCGCTGCTCCAGAAGCACCTGCGGACGTAACGCAAGTTCTGGCCGTGGTCCGACGCCGCTGTCAACACGGCTCTCTTCAGGGGTCGACTTTGGACCCGGCACGGGTGGCAGGTCCTGACGCCCTCGGAGCCCAACGTGCGGTCCCTGGCCAACTTCCCCTGCACAAGGAAACGGCGCCGACATGCTCCGGCTGGCCGCCCAGTACATCCTGGAGGCGGGCGTCCAGCTCGACTGCACGGTCCACGACGCGGTCCTAGTGGAGGCCGACGTCGACGACATCAACGACGCGGTGGCGAGCACCCGCGAAGCGATGGCCAGGGCGTCAAGGGTTATCCTGGAGGGCTTCGAGCTGAGGACCGACGCCGGGGTGGTCCGCTGGCCCGAGCGGTACCGCGACCCGCGTGGTACTGCCTTCTTCGACGAGTAGCTGCGGAAGTTGCCGTCGGAGGTCGAGTTCGAGTAGAACACTATTCGTTTTCTGGCGCAAACAGCCTACCACGGGTGGCGGGATCTCTCCTGCCACCCGTGGCAGGAACTCCGGCCACGGGTGGCCGACCTGCCCCATATACTCTTTTATCTTTTCTTGTCTCATTGTTCTAAAGAGAATGATCCCATGATCTCGTTCGATCCCGAACAGCTCAGATTGCCCTCTGACTTGGAAGCCCAGGACGAGGTGGAGACCTCGGAGAAGGCTCCCTCGAAGCCCAGAATCAAGGGCTTCTTCATCAAGGGCCCTATCCCATGGCGATGGGTCCTGAAAGCCATGGCGCTGCCCGGCAAGGCCCTCCACGTGGCCCTGCTCCTCTGGCAACGGCGCGGCATGGCCAAAGGGCGTGCCGTCCACCTCTGCCTGACCACGACGCCCCAGAGCGGCATCCCGACCCGCACGGCCCAGCGGGCGATGGCCGCCCTGGAGAAGGCTGGCCTCGTCCAGGTCGAACGCAGGCCCGGCTCCGGGCTGAACGTGACGATCCTGAACGTCGAAGACGACGACAACAACGCCGCCAGCCCTTGCTCGAAGTGACCTTCGCTGCGTACCATGGTTTTCAGCTGATCCCCATGGCCGTGCCTGCCCGCCCTGGACTTGAACCAGGGCGGGCGACGCGGTCCTCCCAGAAAGGCCCCCAGCCGTGCCCAAGCCGTACAAGGTCTCCAGCACCCGCCCGCTTCCCGTCGACGCCGAGATCGTCCAGCACGACGGCAAGCCGCACGTCCGCATGAAGGAGCGAGGCAGGTCGGTCCTGCACCCGCTGACGAAGGACGGCAAGAGCTTCCTCCGCCCCGCGAAGCGTTGGTCCTTCAACCTCCGTGACGCGAATGGCACCGTCCGCCGCGTGACGGGGTTCGCCGACTTGAAGTCGACGGAGCAGCTCGCTGCCGAGATGGAGCGCAAGGCGTCGCGGGTGCGGGCGGGCTTCACCGATCCTGCCGAGGAACACGCCCGGCGGCCGCTATTGGACCACCTGACCGACTTCGCCACTTGTCTTGATGCGAAGGGAGGCACCTTGGAGCACACCCGAAAGACGGTCGGACGTTGCTCCGCGTTGTTCAACGGCTGCGGCTTCGTGATCCTGGCCGACGTGGACGCCACCAAGGCCGCCGGATGGCTCGCCGACCTACGCCGCGACCGGCAGGCCGTGGAACTGCCGGCGGATGTTGACGTTTTCCGTCCGTCCGAAGCCGCCCGGCTGCTGGGCGTCTCGCTGGTTGCGGTTCGCAAGGCCGTGATCCTGCACCGGCTGCTCGCGCACGGCGTCGGCAAGGCGCGTCGGCTTCCTCGTTCCACCGTGCAATTCCTTGCCGACCGGGCAGCCCGAGGGAGCGCGCCGCAGACCGTGAACCACTACATCCGCGCACTGCGCGGGTTCTTCCGTTGGCTTATGAAGGTGAAGCGGACCGGCTCAAACCCCCTCGACTCGCTGACACTCATCAACGCCGCTGCCGACGTTCGCCATGCCCGCCGCGAACTCGCCGCCGAAGAACTTCAGCGACTTCTCGCCGGCACGAAGGCGAGCGGGCGCGCGTTCCGAGGGCTGACTGGGGAAGATCGATTCTTCCTTTACCTCGCGGCCGCCGGCACCGGGTTCCGCGCGAACGCCCTGGCGAACTTGACGCCGGCCGACTTCGACCTGAACGCCGACTCGCCCACCGTGACGACCGCCGCACGGTTCGCGAAGAACCGCCGGACCAAAGTGCAACCCCTGCCCGCCGACGTGGCCGCCGCTCTCTGCGACTACCTGGACGGCAAGCCCGCGAACGAGAAAGTCTGGGCCGGGACGTGGGCAAGCGGCTGCACCGCTGCGGAAATGCTCCGTCGCGACCTCGAAGCCGTCAACATCCCCTACACCGTCGAAGGACCGGACGGACCGGAGCATGCCGACTTCCATGCCCTTCGGCACACCTACCTGACCATGTTGGGACGGAACGGCGTGGACCTGCGGACCGCGCAGGAACTTGCCGGGCACTCGACGCCGCTTCTCACCGCTCGTTACACGCACCGCCGGTTACACGACCTAGCGGGGGCGGTGGACAGGCTGCCGAACCTCGTCCCCGACAGCATCGATGCGGAAAACGACGTTCGCATGAATGCAATCAACGATGAAAAAGGCGTAGTGCCGGGCGTAGTGCCGGGCGTAGTGACAGGGGGCGCGGGACGACATCCATCTGCACCCATGTGCACTTTGGGCCTCGGCGGCGCACCTTCGGCCGAATCGCTGCAACCCCTTGAAACGCAAGGGGGCGGCGCTTCGCAGCACCGCCCCGCATCGACCGACATCAGTGGGCCCGCTTGGATTCGAACCAAGAACCAAGGAATTATGAGTTCCCTGCTCTCACCGTTGAGCTACAGGCCCTGTGCCGAATTCTAGCATTCTCCGTCTGGAATGGACAAGTTCAGCTGCCGGATTGCGGGGGAAAAATCGCCGCGACGATACCAATAAACGACTAGTGCCTTTCGGAACGCCGGGTAACTGCACTTTTTTGTCAGTTTTTCACAAAACGCTCGACAAACGCACCCCGGCGCTTAGAATACTAACCTCGTTTCTCACGGGAGGGCGGGGGTTCCAGAATGGACGGTTCCCTGCACTCTCCCCGTCGGCGACGCCCAGAACCCGGCCCTTCCGCCAACCGTCCTACCAGGCAAGCAGCGTGCAGTCCGCTCGGGAAAGAGGTTTTTCCGGGACCTGCGCGGTTTTCCCTTTTACGGAGTCGGTTCCCGCGAGATCCCCAGCGCATGAAACGCTCGGCCTCCAGCGGAGATCGCCAACTATGCTCGACAAAGTCCGCAACATCGGCATCATCGCCCACGTCGACGCTGGCAAGACCACCACGACGGAGCGCATCCTGTACTTCGGCGGCTCCAAGCACCGCGTCGGCGACGTCGACGACGGCAACACCACCACCGACTTCGACCCGCTCGAGAAGGCCAAGGGCATCACCATCAACAGCGCCGCCGTGTCGCTGGAGTGGGCCGACACGCGCATCACCCTCATCGACACCCCAGGCCACGTCGACTTCACCGCCGAGGTCGAACGCTCCCTCCGCGTCCTCGACGGCGCGGTCGGCGTCTTCTGCGCCGTCGGCGGCGTCGAAGTCCAGTCCGAAACCGTGTGGCACCAGGCCAACCGGCACGGCGTCCCGCGCATCGCCTTCATCAACAAGCTCGACCGCATGGGCGCCGACTTCTACGACTGCGTCGAGCAGATGAAGGAGAAGCTCCAGATCAACGCCGCCATCTGCACCATCCCCGCCGGGCAGAGCGGCGACTTCCTCGGCGTCATCGACCTCATCCGCATGAAGCTGTGGGTGCAGGACAAGACCGACGCCATGCGCATGCGCTACTCGTGGGGCGAGATCCCCGAGCAGTACCAGGCGCAGGCCGCCAAGATGCACGAGGCGCTGCTCGAAGCCGCCTCGCACGCCGACGACCAGCTGCTCGAGAACCTCCTCGAAGGCAAGCCCATCTCCGAGGAGATGCTCCGCCACGCCCTGCGCGTCGGCACCCTGTCGGGCAAGCTCACGCCGGTCCACTGCGGCTCGTCCAAGGAGTTCCACGGCGTCCGCCTGCTGCTCGACGCCGTCCGCGACTACCTGCCCTCCCCGTTGGACCGCCCGCCGGTCGAGTGCATGGTCCCCAAGACCAAGGAGCGCGTGCAGCGCAAGCCGGTCAGCACCGACCCGTTCTCCGCCCTCGCCTTCAAGACCGTCACCGAGAAGCTCGGCGACCTCGTCTACCTGCGCATCTACTCGGGCGAACTGCGCCCCGGCGAGTTCGTGATCAACACCGCCCTCAACAAGCAGGAACGCATCAGCCACATCTACCGGATGTTCGGCGACCGCCGCGAACGCCTCGAAGTCGCCGGCCCCGGCGACATCGTCACGGTCGTGGGCATGAAGCACACCTTCACCGGCCACACCCTGTGCAGCGTGCAAAGCCCCGTCGTGCTCGAGGAGATCCGCTTCCCCGAGCCGGTCATCTCGCAGGCGATCCTGCCGGCCAAGAACGTCGACGAGACGAAGATGGCCGAGGCGCTCGCCAAGATGGTCCGCGACGACCCGACGCTGCGCGCCCGCACCGACGTCGAGACCAACCAGCTCATCCTCAGCGGCATGGGCGAGCTGCATCTCGAGGTCGCCGTCCACAAGCTGCAGCGCGACTACGGCGTCGAGGTGTCGGTCGGCAAGCCGATGGTCGCCTACCGCCAGACCCTGGCGAAGATGGTCGAGTTCGAGCACCGCTTCATCAAGCAGTCCGGCGGGCGCGGCAAGTTCGCCGTCATCGTCATGAAGTACGAGCCGCTCTCCAAGGAGCAGATCGAGACGATCCGCGCCGAGATCGAGGAGGAGGGCGACAAGCCCGACCCCAACAACATCTACTTCGAGGACAAGGTCTTCGGCGGCTCGGTCCCGACCGAGTACATCCCGTCCGTGCAGCAGGGCTACCGCATGGCCTGCGTCAAGGGCGCCAAGTACGGCTTCCCGCTCGTCGACGTCAAGGCGTCCCTGCTCGACGGCAAGGCGCACGACGTCGACAGCTCGGCCGACACCTTCAAGCTCGCCTCCATCGAGGCGTTCCGCGAGGCGCAGGCGAAAGCCGGACTCATCATCCTTGAGCCGATCATGAACGTGGTCGTGCACGCCCCCGCCCAGTACCAGGGCGCCCTCGCCGGCGACATCAACCGCCGCCGCGGCGAGATCCTCAACCTGGAATCGGACAAGGGACGCTGCATGGTGCACGCCTACATCCCGCTGGCGTCGCTGTTCGGCTACACCAGCGAGCTGCGCAACTTCTCCAGCGGCACGGCGAGCTTCGTCATGGAGCCCAGCCACTACGCCCAGGTGAAGGAAGAACTCGCCGACCTCCGCCCCGCCGTCTAGCGGCGACGCGGATTCCCGACCAACACGAAACGAGCGGGCCGCTTGGTCCGCTCGTTTTTTCATGCGCGAATCGAGAACATCCCGAAGTGGGGAGGGAATCGTACGAAATCGCCTTTTCAACTCTTGCAAGCGCGACTTTTTTCCGGCCCATTCGCTTTGCGACGCAAGATTGTTTAGGACGGATGGAGTGAGAAGGTTGCCGCCGGATTCTGTCGAAAACGCAAGGCTTGATTCTGCTTGACGTTGCGACGGATGAATTTATTTGCCTGGGATTTGGGTGAAAGGTCTTGCGTTTTTTTTCCTCGCCGATATGCTCCTTGATATTGAATCGCTGCCTTGCTCCCGTCCTGCACTTCTTCAGGACCAAGAATGGAGCGCGGCGGGAAACGGCAACTTCTGCGGCGGAACTCCGCAATGCATCGCCTGCTTTGCATGTTCGGCCTGGTTTGCGTCGGTTCGGGGCTTGGCGCGGTCTATATCGCTCAGCCGAAGGTTCCCGAAACCCTTTTCTGCGAACAACGAATCATCGACCTGGGAAGCCTGCGTCAAATGCAGACGGCCCAAGGCACGTTCACGCTGGTCAATGGCACACGAAAGCCGATTCAGATTCTGCGCGTCACCGAAAGCTGCTCGTGCAGCGTGTCGAACGTCTCCGCAAGCGCCGTCGAACCGGGCGGGCGATCCGAGATCTCGGTGAAGTGGGACATCGGTGGCCGACGCGGCAAGACCGAGGTGAAACTATGGGCCGACTGCGCCTTCGAGGATGGGAAAGGCGTGGCGGTTCCGAAGGTCCTCAAGGGCGAGGTGATCCCCGAATACGATGTCGAGCCACTGGAGCCGTCGTTTGAACTTGGCGTCTGCGAAACGCAGGTCGTGCGATTCGCGCCGAACCGGCTGAAGGAAGTTCGGATCGAGAAAGTGCTCTGTTCCCACAGCTGCCTGTCCGCCAAGATCCTGGAGGACAAGCAGTCGATCGAAATCAAGCTGCATGCCGACAAATGGAGCAAAGGCTCCGAGTTCATTCCCTGGGTGATCGTGACAACCAACTCGGAAGTGCTTCCGACGATGGAGTTGTGGTGTCCCGTCAAATGACTCTTTGGGAGGTGTCGAGATGATGCGCAACGTGGGTTTCTGTGTGGCGACCGTCCTGTGCCTGCTGGTCGGCTTCGCCGGCGCCCTGGTGGTCAGCGAGCAAGTCGCGCTCGCCGACGACCCGTGCAACAAGTACCAGGAGAGCAAGGAATACTGCACCATCACAGATGGCAACGCCTCGTGCGAATATTGGGCTGGCATGGGCGGTGTGTGCGTGTCGAAAACGGGCTGGTATGCTCAGTTTGATTATTGGACATTTACGGGGAATCCGTACCGGCACATGTTTCTGAGCGATGTAAGCAAGACATGCGCTGAAAAATGGTCGTGCAAGTCGGACGGTAAAACTTGCATAAAGAACGTTCAGCAGCCATCGTACCCCAAGCAAATCAACACATCTGTGGCATGCAGCTGATTGCAGTGATTGATTTGTCAAGTGAAGAGGCGTTCGACATGCACGGCATCTTCGCGGTTCTTTTGTGCATTGGACAAAACAGCGACGGTGTCCAGCCGTCCTCGGTTGTCCAAGATCTTGAAGCTGGCATTCGAAAGAACCGCGAACTGCTTCGCCATGGTTCGCTGCAAATCAAAACTGAAGGCTACTCCTATGGCGACAAAGGAAAAACACTGGTTGAGCAAGCTGAACGGAGCATATGGTTTGATGGAAAGCGAACCAGGGTGACTTGGGTTGGAAAGACGACTTTCTTCCAGGATGAACCGTATACTCAGCATGCGGCAGCTCCCTTCAACTCGACGGAAGATGCGCTTTTCTTTGACAACGGAGAAGACAAGGAAATTGGCGTTCGCTTCACCATCAAACGCCCAAACAAGAATTCGCCTCACCTTAGATTGATCCTTGATCCGAAAACACTGGGTCTGTATCCAATGCCTGTTCGCGCCTTTTCTAACTACAAGCTAGATGGACTGCTTTCCGTCACGAATTTCAAGGGAAAAGCGGAGCCGAAGGACTACAACGGAATGAAGGCCTACGAGATTACTTACGACGGTTTGGAAGCCCGATTCATCGAAACGAAAACGCAGATTCGGATGGTGGTCGTTCCTGGAATGGGCCACAGCGTCCCTGAAATCGATCTCACTGCAATCTACGAAGGAAAGCCCTATCGACAGTCGCTCGTCATCGACGTGAAGCAAACAGGAAAGTCGAAAATCTGGTTCCCTTCCAAACTCAGATTCAAGCAGTACTCCGACAACAAAATCGTTGAAGAGGAGACCGCCGATATCATCCAGGCGGATTTCGACTCTCCACCATCCGACAGCGCATTTCGAATCGCTTCGATGAACATCCCCGCTGGCACGCCTGTTGACATGAACGACAGCAAACCTCGCGAATGGGACGGCGAAAAGATCGTGGAAAAGGCGCGCGACTCGAAGTTTCTGAGCAAGCAGTTCCCCGATCTTCCTCCAGCCGTCGCGTCCGGGTGGTCGTCGTTCTGGCTGTGGCTGGCAGGCGTGCTGACGGTGGCGGGCGGCGGGTTTCTCTACTGGGCCTGGCGTCGCAAGCCGGCCTGACCAACTGCGAGGTCGCCATGAAGTCGCGGCGTGCTTTCTCGCTGATCGAACTGCTGGTGGTGATCGCCATCATCGGCCTGCTGGCCGCGCTGACGGTGCCCGCCGTGCAGAAGGTGCGCGCCGCCGCAGGCCGCATGCAGTGCGCCAACAACCTGCGGCAAGTCGCCCTGGCGCTGCACCAGTACCACAACATGCACGCTGGCTTCCCGCCGGGATACACCAGCATCAGCGCGGGCTGGACGGCGGATCGGCTCGACCAAGTGGGCTGGCGTCCGCGCCTCATGCCCTACCTGGAGCAGCAAGGCTATTGGAGCCAGACCGAGAAGGACTACCGGACGAACCTGACGCCCCTTGTGAAGCCATTCCACGCCATGACGGGGCAGGTGGTGCCCGTGCTTGGCTGCCCCGCCGACCCGCGCGTTGCCGATCCGCAGCGTTATGGTCCCTACGAGTTCGACATCGCCCTTTCGTCCTACCTCGCTGTCAACGGCGTCGATGTCAACAAGCGCGACGGGGTCATGTACCAGAACTCGCGCACGCGCTTGACGGACATCCGCGACGGCACCAGCCGAACCTTGATGGTGGGTGAACGCCCCCCCAGCAACGACTACCGCTACGGCTGGGTCTATTTCGGCGGTGGCCAGGGCGCGGGTTCCTGCGACCATACCTTGGGGGTGCGCGAAATCGGCCACCCCATCACAGGCTGCGAGCCTGGTCCCCATTTCTTCCAGGAAAAGCAGCTCGGCATCCCCTGCGCGTTCATGCACTTCTGGAGCCTGCATTCCGGCGGCGCCCATTTCGCTTTCTGCGACGGGTCCGTGCAGTTCCTCAGCTACGCCGCCGACCGTGTGCTGCCCGCTCTCGCAACCCGCTCCGGCGGCGAAGTCGCGAATCTGGAGTAGGTCTCGCGCCTTCTTCGCTCGCAGCTTCTCGGCGAACGCCGCGCGTCACCCCCGGCAAGCCCTGTCGATTCACCACCGTTTGTCAATTTGGACAAGATGCCCGGCGGGGATCGCCAAGGCTTTTTTCGGCAGGACGCCAAATGGACACGCACGGCAAGTCTTCCAGCCGCCTCTGGGCTGAACACAATTTGATGAGCAAGTTGCCAGGCAGGATTATGGCATTCCGCGAGACGGTTCGCCATCCATCCCGCGTGGCGGCTTTCGTGAACGCCAGGTCCGCATGACGACAACCACGCCGCCGACGAACGCGGCCAGGTAGCTCGTCGAATGGGCCCACAGGTCGGCGATGAAGCGGGCGTGCCGGTCGGCGGGCACTTCGTCGGCGATCCGGCCAATCAGCCGCACGACGCCGTATTCCGCCAGCGTCCAGCCGAGCATTCCCGCGACCAGCGCGAGAACCGCCGCGACCGCCAGCAGCGCCGCGACCGGCCGCACCAGCGAACGCACCGCGCGCGGCGGCCAGCTCCCGGCGCGGGCGGCGATGGCGAGCGGAACGCCGAGCAGCAGGCCGACCCACCAGGTCGCGATGACGCCCCAGCCCAGCGCGAGCAGCACCGGGTCGTCGGTGCGGAACACCGGCGGATGGCCGACCGTGAAGTACTCGACGCAGACATGGGCGGTGACCAGGTCGTGCAGCACGCCGCACCCGACCGCCGCCGCGACGCACCCCACGATGATCGTTAGCGCTTGCATGAGGCACGCTCCACGATGAAATGAAAAATCAACTCAGAAAACGATTCGCCATATAGCCCCCGGCTTGCCGGGGGTGCGATACAAGATTGATCAGGATTCATCGAATCGACGTGGGTCGCGCCTCACCCCCGGCAAGCCGGGGGCTAAATGTTCGCTGCGCTCACCGTCGCCTCGCGGAGAAGGGGCGGCCTTCGAGGCGCTGCTTCCAGACTTCGCGGCCGTTGCGGTCGAACTCGTAGACGCACTGGTCGTTGTGGCTGGCGACGAGCGTGTTGCCGTTGGGCAGGCGGACGGCGCGGTTGGGGTTGGCGACCTCCTTCTCCCAGAAGACCTTGCCGGCCAGGTCCATCTCGACCACCTTGCCGACGCCGCCCTGGGCGACGAGGAAGCGGCCGTTCGACAGAGGCTCGATGCTGCCCCAGGCGAGGCCGGCGTTCAGGCTGGCGGTCTGCAGCGACTTGCCCTTGTCGTCGAGTTCGGTGACGCGGCCGCTGGCGTCGATGCTGACGATGTGGCCGTTGCGCAGCTTGCGGGCGTAGTAGGTGTGTCCTGGGCTGGCCTGGGTGAAGACGGTCCTGCCGTCGCGAGTGACTTCGACGAGGGTGGTGTACGAGGCGATGAACGTGTTGCCGTTGGGCAGCCGCTGCACGCTGTTGGGGCTGTTGACGGCGTGCTTCCAGAGGACGGTCCCCTTCGTGTCCATCTCCAGCACCTGGTTGTTGTTGGCGTCGGCGACGAGGAAGCGGCCGCCCGGCAGCCATTCGGCGTCGACCGGGTTGTTCACCTTCACCGCCCAGCGCGGCTTGCCGTCGCGGCCCAGCTCGACGACCTGCCCGCCGCCGTCGCCGCGCTGCGCCTCGGCGACGAGGGTGAGGCCGAGTGTCGCTTCCTGGGCGGGGAGCTTGGCGAGATCGACATGGACGCCGTGGTCCTGCCACCAGGCGACCCACTGCCGATGCGCGGCTTTGCGGTTGGCCGCGTCTCCGGCGACGCTGATCTGCGGCGACTGTTCTCCAGCAACACGGTAGAGCAGATCTTCGATGCGCCACAGCAGGTCGGCCGGCCCGTCGGCGATCAGCTGGACGAGGGCTGGCAGCGAAGCCTGGTCCTTGCCGAGAAACAGCCCGTGCGCCGCGTGCAGCCGCACCGTCGCGTCGGCGTCCTTCAGCAGCCCGGCGGCGGTCGCGCGGTCGGCGGCGTCCTTCGCCTGGCCGGTGATGAACGCGCTGGCGGCGCGGCGGGCCGGCTCTTTGTCTTTGGCGGCGTCAACGATCACCGGGAGCGGCTTGCCGTCGCGCAGGCCGACTTGCAGCAGCGACAGGCGGATCTCGTCGTCGATCGATTCCGACTCGGCGAACGGCGCGAATGCCAACAACGCGTCGACGGCGCCGTCGATGTTGAGAGCCGCAAGCCGACGGGCGGCGACGCCGGACGGCGCGTCGGCGAGCGTCTGTTCGATGGCTTGCCGACATCGCTCGGCGCGTCGCTTCGTTTCGATGTCGGCATCGCTGAGCGTGGCGAGCAGCCGCAGGCCGTAGACGCCCGACTTGCCCAGTTCGAGCGTCGCCTTGTCGCGCACGCGGAACGACTCGTGGCTGAGCTGCTTGAGGGCCGCGTGGCAGGTCGCGAGCTTCTCCGGCGCCGGCGTACGGTCGCGGAACCAGCGGAGCAGGCCAGGCCCATCAATGGGAACGCCGGCGGCTTTAAGCAGCCGTTCGTCCGACGCGCGCTGCTGGGCGGCTTCATCGACGGGAAGATCGCCGCCGCCTCCGACGAGGCCGACTCCGAAGGCCAGCAATCCGAGGACGAGTAGTGTGCGAAGGGCGGACATGGCGGGTCTCTCAGGGCGGTGGTGCGTTGCGTCCGATGTTTCCAGCATAATCCGCGCGGAACGTCCCGCAAGGGAGAATCGCCCCCGTCGTCGCAGATGGCCGTCAGCCTGTGCAGGTTGTGCGGGTCGCTCCGCCGAGAGATGGGTCGAGAGGTTCACGAGGTGGTGGAAAAGCTCAGCGCCGCTGCGATTTCTCGTTTCAGGCGTGTCGAGGTTTCCATAAATCATTCGCGTGGCAACCAGGCAGCGCGGGGAACGAAAGCCATGCTCGACGGCCCTTCCGTGGTGGCGGCCTTGCAGGAATGCGGCGTGACGCACGTCGTCTGGATCCCCGACAGCGAGCTGGGGACGTGGGAGCCTGCGCTGAGCGGCGCCGGCTCGCCCGCGCTGGTCCGCGTCAGCCGCGAGGGGGAGGCGTTCGCGCTGGCGGCGGGGCTGTGGATCGGCGGCGCCAAGCCGATCGTCGTCGTGCAGTGCACCGGGCTTTTCGAGGCGGGCGACACGCTCCGCAACGTCGTCCACGACCTGCGCATGCCGCTCTTCTTCGTCGTCGGCGTCCGCAGCTACCACGCCCATCAGAAGGGCCAAAGCACCGATTCGTGCCCGGTCTTCACCGAGCCGATCCTGCAGGCGTGGCGCATCCCGTACCATCTGTTCGACGCGAGCCACGGCGGCGCCGATCTCGCCCAGGCGTACCGCCAGTCGCAAGCCGAGTCGAAGGCGTTCGCGGTGCTGATCCCGGAGTGAGACGGCGTCGGGACCGCTTTAGAAAATCGCCTGCACCACGTCGCCCCGGCTCGCGAAGAGCGGGCGGCCCTGGGCGTCGCGGATCTCGGCGTGCGGGTCGTGGCCGAGGGCGTGCAGGATCGTCGCGGTCAGGTCTTGCGGCAGGACGCGGCCTTCCTGCGGCTGGCCGCCGTGCCGGTCGGAGGCGCCGTGGACCTGCCCGCCGCGCACGCCGCCCCCCGCCAGCGCCGCCGAGAAGACATAGCCCCAGTGGTCTCGGCCTCCCCGGGCATTGAAGCGCGGGGTGCGGCCGAACTCCGACATGCAGACGACCAGCGTTTCATCGAGCAGCCCGCGCTGCGACAGATCGTCGAGCAGCGCCGCGAAGGCCTGGTCGGCGGTCGGGGCCAGCACGCTGCGGAGCCGGTCGCTTTCGTTGATGTGCGAATCCCAGCACGGGTTGTCGGAAGGCTCGTCCGGCCCGCGGTACCAGTTGACCTGCACCAGCGACACGCCCGCCTCGACGAGCCGCCGCGCCAGCAGGCAGCTCTGGCCGAACGGGTGCCTGCCGTAGCGGTCGCGCACCGGCGCCGGCTCGCGCACCAGATCATACGCGGCCCGCGCCTGCGGCGACGCCAGCAGGTCGAACGCCTGCGAGCGCAGTCCGTCGAACGCGTTCGGCGACATGCTGGAAGCGATGGCGTAGTCGAGCTGCCGCACCAGGTCGCGGCGCTCGGCGAGGCGCTGGACCGGAACGTCGGCAGCGAGGGTGAACTCGGGGATGTGGAAGCCGGGCGCCGCCGGGTTGCAGCGGAACAGCCACGGGTCGCAGCCGCGGCCGAGGAAGCCGGCGTCCTGCCCGGGCCAGACCGAGCCGTCGGTGT
>JAYSSW010000700.1:0-3506 GCA_043720335.1 Planctomycetia bacterium | reverse complement strand
GTGACGGCGCAGCTTTTCATCGTCGCGTGGAGCGGCCTCCCTTTGCGCTTCGGGCTCAGGGGGGAACCGATGCCTCCTCGTTCTCCGGCGAAGCCGGGGAACGAGATGACAAGTTCCATCGTCGCGCGTCCCCCGCGCTCCGCTGCGCGTCGCGGCTAAACGGGCGCGGCGAGCACGCGCTCCAGCTCGCGTTTTACGCCTTCGTCCGTCTCCTCCGCCAGTCGCGCCTGCAAGCGCGGCAGCCACGCCTGGCCCGCTTCGCCCAGCGCCGCGACCAGCGCGACGGCGGCCTTGCGCAGCGCGGGGGACTCGTCGGCCAGCTCGGCTTCCACCACGGCGGCGGCCGGCGCGTCGGCGGGGTCGGCGCTCAGCAGCGAACCCGCCGCCAGCAGGCGGATGCGCGGCGACGGGTCGCCCAGCAGGTGCGCCATCGCGTCGTGGACCTCCGCGCCGCCCGTGTGGCGCAGCGCCAGCGCGGCGTTCAGCTTCAGTTCGCGGCTCGACTTCAGCGTGCAGGCGACCAGGCGCGGGATCGCGTCCTCGGGCAGCGCGTCCATGCGGCCCAGGGCGAAGGCGGCGTTGGCGGCGACCTGCGCTTCGGGGTCGTTGAGGGCGTGGACCAGGCCGGGGATCGCCTCCTCGGGGATCTCGTCCGCCTTGTGCCACGCCGCCGACGCCACCTTGCGGATCTCCGGGAACTCGTCCTTCAGCCCCGCCAAAAACGCCGACGTGGCGTCAGGCGGCTGCAAGCGCACCAGCGCCCGCAGGGCTGCGTCGCGCACGCGCGCCTCCCCGGTCTGCATCGCCTGCGCCAGCACGGGGCCAGCGACCAGCGCCGCCTGGCCCAGCCCGCCGAGCGCCGCCGCCGCCTGCTCGCGCACCCACGGGTTGTCGTCCTCGGCGACGAACTTCACCAGCCGTTCGACGAGCGCGTTGAGGTCGTCGCCGCGCTTCGCCAGCAGCGACGCGGCGCGGACCTTGACCGGGTCGTGCGCGTCGTCGAGCCGGTCGAAGATCGCCTTGTAGGTCGCTTCCTCCAATTCCTCCGGGCGCTCGCAGGCGACGACGGCGGCGAGGCGCACCTGCGGGTCGGCGTCGTCGAAGCACTGCCGAACCAGCGCCTGCGAACGCGGCGACAGCGGCCCGACGCGGCTGATCGCCCGCAGCGCCAGCGCACGCACGCCGCCGTCCTCGTCCTCGCAGGCGTGCTCCAGGTTCGGCAGCGCTTCGGCGGCGGCGTCCCCCAGGTTCCCCAGCGACTCGGCGGCGTGGTAGCGGACCTGCGCGTTGGCGTGCCGTAGGGATCGTGTCAGCGCGGGGACCGCTTCGTCAGCGGCCTCGCCCATCTCGCCGAGCGCTTCGGCGGCGAGGGCCTGCACCCAGGTGTCGGGGTCGCGGAGGGCGCGCACCAGGCGGGGCAGGGCGACCTCGGCCGCGCCGGCGCCGATGCGGCCGAGCGCCTCGGCCGCCTTGGCGCGGACGCGGTCGTTGGTGTCCTCCAGGGCTTTGACGAGGGCGGGGGCGGCGGCCTCGGCGGCCTTGCCGATGTTGCCGATCGCCTCGGCGGTCCGCGCCCGCACCAGCGTGTCGAGGCTGGCCAGCCCTTCGACGAGCGATGCCGTTGCTTCGGGCGCCAGCGTGCCCGCCTTGCCGATGGCGATGGACGCCGCCTCGCGAACCTTCTCGTCGCGGTCCTGCAGGAGTGGAACGAGCGAAGGCACCGCCGGCGCCGCCGCTTCGCCCAGCGCGCCCAGTGCCGTCGCTGCGGCGGCCTTCACGGCGGGGCTGGGGTCTTCGAGCAGAGGCACGAGCGCCGGCACCGCCGTCTCCGCGTCGGCGCCGACCTGCCCCAGCGACTCCGCCGCCTGGCAGCGCACGTTCTCCTCCTCGTCAGTTAGAAGGGGCAGCAGCGCGGCGGCGTTCGCCCTCGCCACCGCGCCCAGCTGCCCCAGCGTCTTCGCCGCCTGCACGCGCACCATCGGCGACACGTCCTTCAAAGCGGGCAGCAGCAGCGCCAGCAGATCGCCGACCGGGTCGGTCAGCGCCGCCGCAGCCGCCGCCCGGCGCCGCGCCCAGCTCCGCAGCCACAGCGGCGCGAAG
The DNA here is from genome assembly GCA_043720335.1 of Planctomycetia bacterium. GTDB lineage: Bacteria > Planctomycetota > Planctomycetia > Gemmatales > Gemmataceae > JAYSSW01. Next base: position 1,406 of record JAYSSW010000700.1, on the reverse strand, counting down.
GTCGGCAGGCTGCTGCGCTTGCCGGTCAGCGGATGGCTCCCCGGCGTCGCCAGGATGCCCAGCGCGTCGACGCGGCTCAGCCGCACCAGCTCGCTCGGGTCGTCCCCCAGCTTCGCCAGCTCCGGCAGCGCCTCGAAGGCGTGCAGCCGCCCCAGCGCCCCGGCCGCCACCGCGCGCACCTGCTCGTCGGGGTCGCGCAGCCGCGCCACCAGCGCAGGCACCGTCGCGGGGCCGATGTTCGCCACCAGCTCCGGCAGCTCCTCGCGCTGCTCCTTCGTCAGCCCCGACCCGCTCTGCATCGTCCGCAGCAAAGGCTCCAGCGCCCCCACCCCGTAATGGGGCAGCGCCCGGCTCGCCCGGTCGTGGATCGGCTTGTGCGGGCTGAAGAAGTCCGTGATCGTCTCCCCCAGCAGCTTCCCCTTGCGGATCGACGCGAAGATCTGCTCCAGCAGCACGAACGTGAAGAACGTCTTGAACACCGCCAGCAGCAGCGACGCGACCCAGAACTTCGGCTGCAGGTGCGCCAGCCGCACCAGCCTGTTGTGGTTCGCCAGGTCGAGCAGGTCGATGACGCGGTAGAGGTTGAGGACGGCGTAGACGAGGAAGTCGGGGTAGGTCGCGACCGTTCCCTCCTCGTTGAGCTGGTACCATTTCTCGCCGAGGGTGGTCGAGTAGAGGGCGTGGTTCAGCAGGGCGAAGCCGCCGACGACCACGATGGCGGCGGAGGCGAGCAGCGGCACGCCGACGCGGTGGCCGTAGCGGGCCAGGTCGCGGGCCGGCTCCTGCCCCTTGAGCGGGTTGTGCACCGCCTTGTAGCCGCGCTCGACCTCGTAACGTTCCAGGCCGAGGTGGATGCAGGCCAGGCAGGTGACGGTCCCCATGAACATCGCCAGCAGCGACAGGAGGATGGACGCGGCAGGGTACGCCTCGACCCAGCGCTCGCCGAGGACGATGATCGCGACGCCGAGCAGCAGCAGGATCGGCCAGCGCGCCCAGGCGAGGGTGCTGCGCCACGCCGTGAAGCCGCGCTGGACGGCGGAGCGGATGACGCCGCCGACGAAGCCGAGCACGGCGGCGATGACGCCGGTGAAATGGAGCACGGTCGCCAGCGTCGCGAGGGCGCCGATGCCCGCGAGGATCCACAGCGAGGAATGCGAGGCGTCGGCTTCCAGCACTTGGGCGAACATCGGCGTCTCTTGGGAAGGAGCGGAACAGGCGGCTCTCGGCAGGAATCAACTCTGTCGCTGATTCTATACCTTGCTCGGCCAGGATGAAGCGCCAGGGCGTGAGGGAGTGGTTCCCCATGCCGGCTCGTGTTTCACCGCGGAGGGCACGGCTCGAACGATGCCTTTGCACCGAAGGTGCTGCATACCAAAGCCCAGGGTCGCGAAGCGCACCCTGGGAAA
>JAYSSW010000699.1:0-3507 GCA_043720335.1 Planctomycetia bacterium | reverse complement strand
CCCATGCTCGTCAGCCTATGAAATCGCTCCGCCGCCAGCTGCGCCTGGGAAAAGCCGGTGAACGGTTACAAGTTTTGAAACAGCTTCTAAAACGAATCTCACGCCAGCAATCCGAGTCTTCGCGCGTGGCCGGCCACTCCTTGCCAGTCGTGGCTCTGAAAATCGTGTCTTTTCCTGCGTGACTTCGGGTACAATTTCACCTCATCCCCCAGCCATCGAAGCATCCTGCGGAAATCGCGATGTCGTCCGTGCTGCCCAGCCAGGTCGTCTATTTCAAGCGCTACCGCATGGAGTGCAGCTTGAACGACCCGCTGCCGCCGCCGCCGACGCTGCCTGCGGGCTATTCCTTGAAGCCGTGGAACGACGACCTGCTGGAGACGCACGCGGCGGTGAAGTACCAGTGCTTCGTCGAGGAGGTCGACGGCATCGTCTTCGCGAACCTGAGCTGCCGCAGCGGCTGTTTGAGGCTGATGCGCGAGATCCGCAACCGCAACGGCTTCTGCCCGGAAGCGACCTGGCTCATCGCGCACGGCGACACCTTCTGCGGCACCATCCAGGGGGTCTCCGACCGGCACGGCACCGGCAGCATCCAGAACCTTGGCATCGTCGCCGAGCATCGCGGCCGGGGACTGGGCAAGGCGCTGCTGCTGCAGTCGCTGCACGCCTTCCGCCGGCGCGGCCTGCACCGCGCCATGCTCGACGTGACGGCCAAGAACGAGGCGGCCGTCCAGCTCTACCGCCAACTGGGCTTCCGCTACCGCAAGAGCTTGTACCGCATGGTCGACATGGCCGAACGCACCGCGCAGGCCACGGACGAATCGGGGTGGGTGCTGTGAGCGCCGCTTGCATAGAATGGAGGGACTAGGACCGCCGCTCCATCCTCCGCAGGAACCAAGCCCCGTGAGCCAACAAATCCATCAGCACACCTTCGCCAACGGCCTGACCCTGCTGGCCGAGCACATGGACCATGTCCGCTCGGCGGCGGTCAACTTCCTGCTCCCCGCCGGCTGCGCCTACGACCCGCCCCAGCAGCACGGCCTCGCCTCGATCTTCTCCGATCTGATCACGCGCGGCGCCGGCTCACGCGACAGCCGTGAACTCGCCGTCGCGATGGATCGGCTCGGCCTCGACCACAGCGAAAGCGTCGGCCAGAACCACATGCGCTTCTGGGGTTCGACCCTGTCGCGCAACCTCCCCGCGTCGCTGGAGATCTACGCCGACATCCTGCGCCGGCCCCACTTCCCCGACGACGAACTCGAACCCGTCGTGGCTCTGGCGATGCAGGATCTGCTGTCGCTGGAGGACGAGCCGCGCGCAAAGGTGATGGTCGAGCTGCGGCGCCGGTTCTGGCCCAGCCCGCTCGGCCAGGACCGCCGGGGCAGCGCGGAATCGCTGCAGCGCATCGACATCGAAAGCGTGCGGGCTTTCCACAAGCAACGGTTCGGCCCGAAGGGGCTGATCGTGTCGGTCGCGGGCAACATCGACTGGAACTCGCTCAAGGAACAGGTCGAACGCCTGTTCGGCGACTGGACCGGCGGCGACCCGACGCCCCCCAAGCTCACGCTGGCGATCCGGGGCAACGCCCATCTGACCAAGGACTCCGCCCAGACGCAGATCGCCATCGCATACGACAGCGTCCCGTTCGGCGTGGCTGGATACTACGACGCCCTCGGCGCCGTGCAGGTCCTGTCGGGCGGCATGGGGTCGCGGCTCTTCACCGAGGTACGCGAGAAGCGAGGCCTGTGCTACTCCGTCGGCGCCAGCTACTCCACGTTCAAGGAGGTCGGCGGCGTCATCGGCTACGCGGGCACGACCGCCGAACGCGCTCAGGAAACCCTCGACGTGACCGTGGCCGAATTGAAGCGGCTCGCCGAGGGGGTGACGCCGGAGGAGGTGCAGCGTGTGCAAGCGGGGCTGAAATCGTCGGTCATCATGCAGGAGGAATCGACCTCGTCGCGCGCCGGCGCCCTCGCGTCCGACTGGTACTACCTGGGCCGCATCCGCCCCGTCGAGGAGCTGCAGGCCGCCATCGAGGCGTTGTCCCCCGCGACCATCCTCGACCACGTCCGCAGCCATCCGCCCAAGGACTTCACCATCGTCACCGTCGGCAAGAACGAGCTGAACCTCCCCGTCTGATTCCGCAGGAGCCTGCCATGTCCTTCCAGAAACACGTCTTCGCCAACGGCCTGACGCTCGTCGGCGAACCCAGCCCGTCGGCCCGCTCGTGCGCGGTCGGCTTCTTCGTCCGCACCGGCGCCCGCGACGAGTCCGCCCCCGAGTCGGGCGTGTCGCACTTCCTCGAGCACATGGTCTTCAAGGGGACCGCCCGCCGCAGCGCCAACCAGGTGAACTGCGACTTCGACCGCATCGGCGCCAGCAACAACGCCTACACCAGCGAGGAGAACACCGTCTTCTACGCGGCCGTGCTGCCCGAATATCTTCCCGACGCCGTCGACATCCTGGCCGACATCCTCCGCCCCAGCCTGCGCGGCGAGGACTTCGACCTGGAGAAGAACGTCATCATCGAGGAGATCGGCATGTACGAGGACCAGCCGATGTCGTGCGCCTACGACCGCGCCCGCAAGGCGTTCTTCGCCGACCACCCGCTCGGCAACAGCGTGCTCGGCTCGGTCGAGAGCATCCGCGCTCTGTCCCGCGAGCAGATGCAGGCCTACTTCGACCGCCGCTACGTCGCCCCCAACATCACCGTCTCCATCGCCGGCAAGTTCGACTGGAACGAGGCGGTGAAGCTCGTCGACCGCCAGTGCCAGCAGTGGCCGACCGGCGACGCCCCGCGCCTCGGCATCCGCCCCGCCGGGCCGCGCACGACGCTCGACGTGATCGTGAAGGACAAGCTGAACCAGGAGCAGGCGATCCTCCTCTCCCCTGCCCCGTCGGTCGACTCGCCGCTGCGCCACGCCGCCGACATCCTGGCGATGGTCCTTGGCGACGACAGTTGCAGCCGGCTCTACTGGGCGCTGGTCGATCCCGGCCTCGCCGACTCCGCCGACGTGGGCTACCACGACTACGAGGGGACCGGCAGCTTCATCACCTCGTACAGCTGCGAGCCGGAGAACACCGCCGAGATCCTGGGTGTCATCCGTTCAATCTTCGCCGAAGTGCAGCACGACGGCATCACGGCCGAGGAGCTGGAGATCGCCAAGAGCAAGGTGCTGTCTCGCTTCGTACGCATGAACGAGAGGCCGATGAGCCGGATGATGTCGGTCGGCTCGAACTGGACCTCGCTGAAAGAATACCGCAGCGTCGACGTCGAGCTGGCCGCGTTCGACGCCGTCACCCTGGCCGACGTGCGCCAGGTGCTGGAGCTGTTCCCGTTCGACCAGCTCAGCGTCACCGCCCTGGGGCCGCTGACGGAACTGCAGGCGTGAAGTTGATTGGCAGCAAACATAACGAACCCTGAGAGCGTGTGAAAAAATCAAAAACGGCCAGCTCTGGCTTTCGTCAGATCGTGTCCGGGCACGGAAATCTGCAATCCGAAGGCTGTAA